>CAYMBK010000089.1:0-6499 GCA_964388645.1 uncultured Planctomycetia bacterium
TCAATAAAAAATATTTAGCTGTCATACAGTTTGTCATGGAAGTCATTAGGGAAGGTAGCTATCAGTGAAGAATTAGAGTTTTTTGTGACCATTCTTGGTGCCCAAACGGTGCCCATTTAAAGTGAATATAGGAGAAAACATTGTAAGATATTGTAAGATGTTGTAAGGATCTAAATCTTTTGCGCAAAAGAGGTTAACACCATAAGTCCATAATGTAGAACAGGTTATACCTGCACCTCCCAACGAATCCCGGCACCTCCACCAAAAAAGCTAAAGCCCCGTATGATTAACGGAGCTTTTTTGTTGAAAATGGCTTTGCCATTTTCTGTGTCCATTCGTCACAAAAAGATCAAAAGCGAGGTCTTGTCTTTTTGCTCCTCATGTCCACGTGTAGGGCCGGGGATCCTGGCAGACTATTGGTAGAAGGCCAGTTTTCCCGGCATCTCCACCATTTTCAGGCCTTCGGCCTTCAAATGTAAAAAAGGCAACCACAAAACGGTTGCCTTTTTTGTTTGTTCGTCGCAAAAACCATTGAAATCAAGCTTTCATGATTTTTGCTCCTCACAAACTTGTGTAGGGCCGGGGATCCTGGCAGACTATTGGTAGCGGGCCAGTTTTCCCGGCAAATGGTGTGAACACAACATTTGATGCTCCGTTATTCTCGGAATTACCCATCCACTATGCTGATCCTAGCAGACCAAAAACTTAAGATATGGCCCAGAAAACCCATTGCTGGTTCCGTATTTAACGCATAAATTGTTATGTTACAATGGGATGTATAACACGTCTGGTAATGGAACCGTTTTCTATTCTCGTTATTAGTATTTAAAAAAGTTGCATATTTTTTTTCATAAGGTATAGTTTAGTGAGAATGTTATTACTATTTATTAGACTAACAAATATTTTAGGCAATAATCTTTGGACGGGAAAAATGCACTATAATTCGATAATTCGTAAAAGCATTCTTGCGATTTTTACGGTTTTTTTGTGCTTAAGTGTTTGTAATATTTCGTATTGCGATAAACATACGTTAGCTTCCAAAACGGGCTTTCAAAGCGATGAGTTCAAAGATGTAATGGGGGCTGCTCTTGAGGTTGCTCACGCAAGAAAGGCAAAAAGGTCATTTTCTTCAGAAGTTCGTATTGAGCAGTTAACTAAAGAAGCGGCAGAAGCGAATGTAGCCAGGCTTGTTGAACTGCGCAATATGATCCCCGGGGAGGTTTGGGACGAGCAGCGGTTTTTAAGTGATGTTTCCCGGGACGGGAAAGTTGATCTGGTGAGGCATGGAAAGTGGAAGCATAGCTTGTACGCAACTGACAAAAATGGAAAGATCATTGGAGTTTTGTTGGCATATGAGAGGCCCCATACTGAAATGGCCGGCGTCGGCAGGGGGTCGTTATACGTCCTGGCGGTCGCTGTTGATCCGGATTATCGCGGAAGCGGAGTCGGGGCTATCCTTTTCAATAAGCTCTCTGAAAATTTTCTCCTAGACGGATATTATTATTTTAAAAACGAAAGAGGCCCGCCGATCGTTACACTTATAACAGGTCAGCTGGAGGTGAGAAATAACGAAATTTATCAAAGTTTGGGATTTGAAGTTGTCGGCACGCAAAATTTTCTCAAGAAAACATATAATGTTTATCAGGTAAATGCCGATGTGCTTCTCGAAAGATCCTCAACAATAATAGACGTCAGAAAGATGATGGGGAATATTGTCCCTGAAGAGTTATTGGCGGAAACGAAAAAAACGGAAATTAAAGTTGCTTTAGTCGCTCCAAGGTCATTGTCAGGGTTTGTTGATCTGCTTGAGGCCGGATTTAAAGAGGCTCATGGGGCCGGAAACGTTAAGATCAATATTACCATAGAGATGCCGGAAGAAGGCGAGAATATGAGCGATTTTGCCTCGAGAGTAAGAGATGAAGGGTATGACGCTCATTTTATTCAGTTTCATGGAGCGGAAAGAGAGGATGAGGTAGCTTTTGAATTTTATGGCGCTAATACGGTTCTATTGATGCACCGCCCGGAAGAAATTTTGGAGAGATATAAGAACGGTTATTATGATCCGGCTGAAGGAAAGGACTTTGAATGGCTTCTGAGGAGAACGAATACCGTAATGTTGTTCGGTAGAGCGAAACGGGAGGAATATAGGCTTTTGGCGAATAATGTTGATATAGTAACGTATGGTTTCCATAATGTCGATCCCGCGTATGCTGAAGGGCGCGATCTTAATATAGCGGCGATAGGCGCGGTAACCACATGGGGTCCGATGAGATTTGTAAGCGACGCTATCAACGTTATTCGACAAGTCAAGAAAATGGCGGCAGAGAAACAGGTTTTCGGGTATTTGTCGGGTGATTTTCTTGAGGATAGAGTTGAAATTAAAAGAGAAGGGGAGCCGTTGTCTTCTGAGTCTGTCTATGAGTTAGATAGATACGAAAAAAGCGAAGACATCTTAATGTTAAAGGCTGAAGACATCGAAAAAGATTTTACCGATACCGGTGATCTGGCAGCCTATAAAAAGTGGCTGTATGAAAAGTCGGGTGGCGGCAGGAAAATAATTATCGTTACAGGAAAGTTCAAAAATGACGCCATGTCGAAATTGGAAAAGAGGCTGATAGATTTTGAAACTCAGTTGTTTAGGGAGGTTTACAACGTTAACTGGAAAGATAAAGTTGCGGCTAAAGTTGAGTATTCTCAAACGCTTCATGAACGTCCGGGCAGATCTATACCGATCGTCTTCAAGTCACCGTCAATGGACGATCTCAGGGATCTTGACAGGATCAACCTTGTGGAAGTGAATATCATTAACGGCGAGATAGACGCTGAATCCGCGGCGAGACAGATATTGACATATCTTAACAATCCAAAAGAATATAATGGGCAGAGAGACTATACTATGAGAGCCGCGAAGATAACGACAATGAGAGAAGCCGCTTTGTCATATGAGAGAGTCCTTAAAAATCCACCCATATGGTACTTGAAGGGGCATATCTGGAACTCCGTTAAGTTGGCCGGCACAAGGAAAATAGAGATTTTGATACCGCTAAGGGTGCGGAAGCAGCTTGATAATGATATTTTAACGCGGATAAAAAGTATGGGAATATCGGTAAGGTGGCTGGATGAAACAAATTTAATGCAAACCCTGAAGCAAAAGAGAACCGGGTATGACAGGATATTGATCTCTGATGAAGTTTTTAGCAAGATCATCAGTAAAAAAAGGTCAGAGCCTGACGCGGTTAACTTGTTTAATGATATAAGGGTAATAACGTTCTATGAAATTTTCAAAGATCCCGAGCTTCAGCAGACGATGTTCGTAACAAGCGTATTGTCAAGATTGCTAACGCAAGATGTAACCAGTACTAACATGTCCGTCCGGTCGGCACTTAAGATTATCCTGAGCGATGTGTTCGATAATGATGAGCAGTGGGTTGAAACCTTTTTGGAGAATATGGCGGCTGCGGACGGGGCGGATCATGTAAAAATAAATGAACGATTGGACTATTTTCTTTCATCTAATAATGCCATACGGTTAATAAAAGAGCTTAACAGAGCTGTCTGGCTTTCAAGGGAATTCCTGCGATACGCATAATAGCATACAGAAATGGGCGGCATACATTTAAAGCGCAAGCCTTGATATTATAATGAGTTGCGCCTTTGTGTTTTTATTAAGATGCTATTTGCGCGCAAAAGGTTCTAGTATGGAAAATGTATCAAATCTAAGTCAGCAACTTTCTTGACGCTTTGTTGGTTTCTAACTCGTTGACATCGTAAAAATTAACAATTATAATTTCTTTGGAGGCAGGTATCTAAACAAAGGAGGAGATATGCGTAGATATGGATTGGTACTATCTTTGATAGCTATGGTGGTCTTGACGGCGACTTTGAATGGTTGTGACAATAGAAGTCAGCTGGAAAAAGATACCGACGCTGCCGCTAAAAAAGTTAACCAGGCTTTTAAATAACAAGACAGTCGCTTCAATGTGGTCCAATATGCTCAGACGGTGTTGGGCGAGTTATTGTAAGTAAACAGGATATAGGCTAAATACCGGGAAAGGGCAATCGGTTCCGTATTTGACGTGTAACTTGTTACGGCGTAAGAGGATGGCCAACACGTCTGGCTGTCTAAAAGCGGGTGGGCTTGCATAAACAGGAGAGAACTATGTCTATGAAAAGGGCCTTGATCACAGGCGGGGCGGGGGTTATCGGAACGCATCTTTCCAAAGAACTTTTGGACCGCGGGTGGAGCGTTACCGCGATAGATAATTTCGCTACTTCCGGCAAAAAAAACATAAAGAAACTTTTAGAGTATCCGAATTTCAAATTTCACAAAGGAACTATCAGCAACCGCTCAGTAATGAGACGCCTCATAAAGCAAACGGAGGTGATATTCCATCTGGCTGCCTCGGTTGGCGTAAGGTACATACTTGATCACCCTCTTACTTCGATCACAACGAACGTAAGGGGGACGGAAAATATATTGGAGATGGCGTCTCAATATAAAAAAAAGGTACTGATAGCGTCTACATCGGAGGTGTATGGAAAACACGGCCTGTCTTGCAAACCTTTTAAAGAAAATGACGATAGGGTAATGGGCCCTACAAGTGTCAGCCGTTGGGGTTACGCGGAGGCAAAAGCCATGGATGAGTTTCTCGCGCTGGCTTATTTTACTGAAAGGAAGCTTCCAGTGATAATAGTCAGGTTCTTTAATGTTGTAGGGCCGTTACAGGTGGGAACCTACGGCATGGTACTGCCCAGGCTTATCGGGCAGGCGTTGAACAATAAGCCGTTAACGGTTTATGGCGATGGGCGGCAGATCCGGTCATTCACCTACATAAAAGATGCCGTCGGAGCGCTTATCGATCTTGTGAACAAAAAGGGGGCCGAAGGGGAAATATTCAATATCGGCAGCCATCAGACCCTTTCCATTACGGATCTCGCGAAAAAGATAAAAAAGATCACACATCTAAAAAAGCCGATAAAATACATTTCTTTCCTCAAGGCATTCGGCGGTAAAGCCTCCAACTTTGAGGATATGTCCTGCAGGATACCGTCTCTAGAAAAGATCGAAAAAGCGATAAATTACAGGCCGCAGTATACCATCGATGAGATAATTGGTGAGACCATATCTTTCATGAGAGAGAACGATATAGCCTGACCGCCATCCCGCTATCTCGGGATCTTACTTCCCCGTTCTTTTGCCCCTATTTAGTCGTGTTAAGAGGGAAAAATCTATATCTTTTTATTGGACTAACAAAAAGGTAGATGGTATAATAATAGTAGGTTTCTAAGGCCACTACAGTACGTGTTATCAAAAACAACGGATTTGACGGAAAGTTTTTACTTTCAGGAAGGTATTTTTTCTGGATCCGTTAGTTTGGATGTTTAAAAAGCGCCAGGGGAGTTTTTTTGATGGATATGTCAGCCGGATCAAGAAGGATGCCAATGAAAAATAGGCCGTTCAGGGCGGTATTAGGTCTCATTACTCTGACGGCTTTTTTCGTCAGCACCATATCGTATGATCCGGCCGGGGCTATGGAAACATTTTCAGGCTCTTTGATCGAAGATGTTTATACTCGAGAAGATCCGGGGATGGTAAAGGAACTGCGGCCGGATACGTTCAGCCTTCCTGTTTTTATGGGAAAAGTAACTGACAGCTACAGCGCCGGGGATGGAAAAAGTACTATAATTCATATACAGGATGCCCACTGCAATTATCACTGTCAGAAGATGATATCGGAGATCATCGGATATCTATCAGGCAAATACGGCATAAGAACGGTGAATTTAGAAGGCGGCGCCGGGGAATACGATCTGTCTATTTTTACGCGCATTCAAGACCTAGATGTGCGCCGCGGTGTAACAGATCATTTTGTCAGAGAGGGGCTTGTTAGCGGGGCGGAATCCTTAGCTATAAACGGCCCGGGAAAGGCGGAGTTATGGGGCGTAGAAGATGCCGGGCTTTACGCGGAGAACTTGAAAGCGTATAGGGGTTCAATTGAACACCGAAACAAAGCAGATGAGATACTGGGGAAGTTGGAACATTTTATAAGCGACCTCAAAAAGCGTATATTTTCGGAAGAGTTGATGGACTTGGACCTTAATTATGCCCGGTACAAGGAAGGCACTCTTGAATTCAAGGATTATCTTGAATATCTGGTGGCCAAAGCGGGGGAAAAGGGCATAGAAATTGAAAAATTTCCCAACATTCAACTGTTGATCCGGGCCGTAAGGCTTGAGGATGACATCAACTTCAAGTCCGCTAACATTGAGCGCGGCCGGCTTATCGAGCGGCTTCGATCGATACTTTCGAGACATGAGCTTGAAGAGCTAGTGTTGAAAGCGGCCGCGTTCAAACAGGAAAGGATATCGCAGAAAGATTTCTACGGATATCTCATGCGTAAAGCCAGGTCGGTAAATATCGACCCGAAAGTTTCTTCCCGGCTCGAAGAGTACATGATCTATATTTCGATGTACGATGCCGTAGATAAGGCAAATGTAC
>CAYMBK010000090.1:0-3312 GCA_964388645.1 uncultured Planctomycetia bacterium
GTATCAAGCGCGCAGTATTTTTCGAGGTCGCTGTATACTTTCTCGGCTTCACCCGCATCGACGTTTCCATAGGTAACGCGAAAATATATCGCGCTGGCGTCTCCTCCGGCGGCAATGCCCATATCCTCATAGCCTTTACCCACTACCGCGGGCAATACTTTCTTGATCGATGCGCTGCCGTGCTGTACAGGATTATAATAGGAAAACCCTCTAAACGGCACCAAAAGGTCTATAACTCTACTTTTAACGGCGCTGACCCATCCCTCATGATCCGGGAAAAAGTCCGCAAGCTCGTTTAAAACACCTTCCTCAAAGCCCCGATTAAAGACCATTATAGTGCCCTCTTTTCCAAGCGCTTCTTTTAACTCTTCTAAGAATCTCTTTCGTGGGTCTTCTCTGTCTCTGGATAGAAAACCGTGATGCTCAAGCTCCCCACCAGGCTTTCTCTGCACATGAACTGAAAACTGAAAAGGGATCCTTTGATACGGTCGGGATCCGTCAAAAAGCGGTACAGCCGGATTTATCGTCTCGAAATCCATAAAATATACCGGATATTGTATCGTACCCAGAAAATCCTTTATAGCTTCTTTGTCTATGTGTGTTTCTCCGGCCTCTTCACATTTCTTCTGTATAAGCTGTTTAATGTGTAGGCCTTTTTCGGGAATATCCCTTATGGTTTCGATCCCGCTCGCGTACAAAGGAAAACCTCTTTTGGGGCCGCAATTATACAAAGTAAAAATATTATCTTCCGGTAATTTCGACCAGCACTCAACTTCCATAGCGCAAATATAAGGGTCCTTGCAATAAGGCCCTATTCCGACTTCGGGACAATTATCGCCTGCTATACATTCCCGCATTTTCTCCAGTCTTGCCTCTATTCCAACAATATAAGCGTCGAGCTGATCCGTAACATCTTCCTCTTCTAACAGTCCCGCTGGATCGATCTCGCCGTTTTTCTCATAACTGTTATCAATATGCAAAAGCATACATTTGTTGATTTTTAGCCCACTTTTCTCACAGCAATATCTCTGGAACGCTATATCATGGAAATACACATCTTTCATGCCCGTTGAACTTTTAACTTCGACAATATCCCATTTACCTTTACGGGCCGGCCTAAGAATATCCACCCGCGCGTAAAGATCACCCGCCAGTATACCCGCCTCAAATAACACCTTCCCGGAAGATAAAAGTTTCTTTGTTTCCTCAATGTTCTCAAAAAACCCGCCCCGTTCGTACGGAATATCTATCCCTCCTGGATACAGCTTTTTGGCAATCCCGCCAACAACGTCCCCTTGATCAAAAAGATGCTGCTGGCTTATATCCGGCTGAGGGATCCTCTCCCTGTCATTGCAATCTACCCAAAGCAGCTTAGAACACTTAAGCCCGTTAAGGTATTTTGATTTTGTTATTATCCTTTTTTTATCCATAAATCCTATTATACCACTCTCAATCCCATAATTTTAGCGCATTTTCTGCTTCTGGGTTTCCTTTCCGCTCTTCTCAAATTCTTCAGGATAATTTGCTTTTAGATACGCCGCTCTGTAACTTATTATGGCATAAGCAATAACATGAGCCTTAGAAAAAGAACAAGGCCCCAAACATTCCAGCAATTCCCAAACTTGCAAAGAGTCTTCTTTTTCGAGCCCTCTTTCAATACATCCTTCCAGGAACCGACCTTTGACCTTTTCCATGCTTTCCAAGTTTTTATCGAGTCCTCTTGTCACAGAAAATTTCCGGGACAATTCTTTCCGAACGTTATTGGCATCTACCATGTTAAACCCGCCGATTTCAGACAAGATCCTCATTACTTGCTCCTGATATATTAGTAACCCGCGCGTATCTTCCAATATCTTGTTTAAAAGATCATTACTATGTACAACTTTTTTCCGATCAACAAAGTCTTTTAGAAGACCGTTCTTTATCGTGCTTGGCCGGTAAAGAGCAAGCAAGCCCGCTATATCACCTATATTTTCCGGCTTCAGTTTTTTTAAAAGTTCACGCATTCTCGAAGATTCCATCTGAAACACCCCGACGGTATCACCATCACTTAAAAGCTCATAAGTACGTTTATCGTCTGTGGGAATTTCTTTCATGTTAATGTTTATATTTCGTGTCTGTATTAGCACCCCGACCGTTTCGTTAATATGCGTTAGGGTCTTAAGTCCTAAAAAATCTATTTTTACCATTCCTATCTTTTCAAGAGCATCTTTCGAGAACCCGGATATTATCTCTCCTCGGCATGTCCTAAAAAGAGGAATCCGATCCATAAGCGGTTTATCCGAAACAACTATCCCACAGCTGTGCGAACCAGCATGGCTATAATGCTCCTCTATCCGGGATGCTGTGTCTATGAGCTTCTTCACCGATGTATCTTCCTCATACAGCTTCTTCATCTTTGGGACAAGATCAAGAAATCCTTTACAACTCGGCCACTTCTCCCTCGGAAACCATTCAATAACTGTTTCAAGAATATTGTCATCTATTCCTATCCCCCTACCCGCATACCTCAAAGCGCTAATTGATGATATCCTCCCGAAAGTTATTATCCCGCATACTTTATCCTTTGAATATTTTTCGCGCACATAGTCCATGACCTCGTCTCGCCTTTCAAAACAAAAATCGAGGATTATTTCCGGAAACCCTTCCGACCCCAAACTGAAAAAGCGTTCAAAGATAAGCCCATGTTTGATCGGATCTACTTCTGTTATTCCCAAGGCATAATTTACTATGCTCCCGGGAGCTGCCCCCCTTCCTGGTCCTGTAGGAATACCTTGCTCTTTAGCGTAATTTACAAAATCCCAAAAGATGAGAAAATAGTCAATTAACCCAGCTTCCTTTATAACCTTCACCTCATGCTCCACCCGCCTCGTGATATTTTCCGTTACATCTTTGTACCTCGCTTTTATCCCTTCCTTGACCAGTCTCTCAAAGAAAGCTGTGTTGCTTTTTTCTAAAGTCTGGAGGAATTCCGGAAGACATCTTGTTTTTAGGTCCAGTTCTACATTGCATTTGTCGGAGATCTTGCCGGCATTCGTCATCCCCTCAAGAACATAGGAAAATTTGTTCATTAGCTCTTCTTCTGTTTTTAAATAACTTCCGGCCTTTCCTCCGTTCAGCCCTTTTCGAATGGCTTCATAAGCATCCTCATCATTTTTATGTAGATAATGCACCGGCCCTGTTATCACTAAAGGAATGTCCAGATGATGCGAAACGCAAATATTTAATTTATTCAGCTCAGCCTGCTTATCGATCTCTGCACTCTGAAGTTCCAAATAAAAATTGCCTTTTCCGAAGATTCTGGAAAACTCT
>CAYMBK010000091.1:0-3852 GCA_964388645.1 uncultured Planctomycetia bacterium
TATTCGATGAACCAAAGATAGATAATTTCGAGGGGGTCAGAGTTTACGGGACAGAGAACATATACCTGCAGAAGATCACGGCAATTACAGGAACCCGTCCAAATATAGACCACATAGGCCGGGAGATCATGCAGGGCCGGACAGAAGGCAGGGATGCTTTCGATCTTTACATGCTTTCAAGAAAAATAGAGCCTTTGTACATATTTTTGAAAAGATCCCCCGGGTACGTGCAGCGCGGGATAGTTCAGTGGTATAGGCGATTTTCACGAACAGATCTTAAGTTGTCCTTGCTTGACCTGGATATCTATTCAAGAACATTTGACTCAAAAGAGATGATAATTTATCTGGAAAAACAAATAGAAAAGTTCATACAGGAAACCGTAATATGAGCAATTTGGATCCCGCGTATTCAAAGTATTTTTGGGACTTAAACGAGAAAGCGCTTAAAGAAACAGCGGACATTTTAAAAGATCCCGGGCATGGTAAATTTCAGTCCAGAATGGTCAAATTGCTGTCCCGTTGCCAGAGCCCTGAAGAGCTTTTTTCTGTAATTTCAAAGGAAAATTTTGTCAAGGCCTGGCCTAAATTGAGCAGGTACTGGTCAAAAATAGAAAAAACTTCAGATTTCAGGGACTGGTGGCAGACAATATACGAGGAGATCTTAAAAAGACAAGGCAAGGCTCAAAAGGTCACCGGAGATCCTTCGGCGTTGTTTAAGAATCTTGGTGTCAAGATCAGGGAGGCAAGGATCGACAAGGAAATGAGTCAGAAAGACCTTGCTTCAGCTGTTGGAATGAAGCAGCCCGACATTTCCAAGATCGAAGAGGGTAAAAAGAACATTACTCTCGAAACCCTGGCCCGAATATGCAGGTGTCTTGATATAGAGCAGATAAAAATAAAGAAATAGGGTTTTGAGCTACTAGCTACAAGCAAGCAGCTACGAGTTATCTATGAACATTTACTTATCCATAATTATTCCGGCCTATAACGAAGAAAAGAACATCGAGGGGACACTATCGGAGATAGAGGCTTACCTTTCTAATAAAGACTTCACTTACGAAGTTATTCTTATCGATGATGGCTCTGTCGACCATACGGTTAAAAAGGCCCATAGCTTTGAGAGGCGCATCAATAACTTTCGAATAATTGAAAGCAGGCCCAACAGGGGAAAAGGATATGTTATCAGGAAAGCCATGCTTGAGGCAGATGGTGAGTATATTCTTTTCATGGACGCCGATAACTCAACGTCAATAAAGGAGTTAGATAAATTTTTCCCTGCCGTGGACGGCAAGTTTTCTATCTATATAGCTTCCCGCAGGATAACCGGTTCCAGTGTGGAGGTGCCGTTAACTAGAAGGGCGTTAGGATTCGTATATATATTCCTGTCACGGATCATACTCGGTCTCGGCGTAAGCGATATAAACTGCGGTTTCAAGATATATTCAAAAAGCGCCCGTGCGTGTATTTTTACAAGACAGATCATGAATGACTGGAGCTTTGACGCCGAAGACCTTTTTATCGCGCGTAAACACGGGCACAAGATCAAGGAGATGCCGGTAGAGTGGCGTCACAAGGATACATCCAAGGTCAAGCCTTTGAGAGACGGAATAAACAGTTTTATAAGTCTCGCCAAAATAAAGGCCAATGATCTTTCGGGGAAATACAAATAAAAACCATAGGGTTTATCCCAACAACCAATACACCAATATGCCCAACATTCACCTTTCCATAATCATCCCCGCGTATAACGAAGAAAAGCGCTTATCCTCGTCTCTGGATAAGATAAGCCGGTATTTCAACACAAAAGACCTGGAATATGAGGTGATCGTTGTCGATGACGGGAGCACCGACCGGACTGTGGATATTGCTCGCGAAAGTGGTCTCGCGCGTTCAGGGAAACTCAGCGTCATATCAAACGGCGAGAACAGGGGAAAAGGCTTCTCAGTAAAGTCGGGGATTCTGGCCTCGCTTGGCGAATATGTTCTTTTTACAGACGCGGATCTCTCCACGCCTATAACCGAATTCGACAAACTATGGTCCATGTTAGACCAAGGCTATGATGTGGTCATGGCATCACGTAGCATTGAAGGCTCGGTACTCAAGGTCCGCCAACCATGGTACCGCCAGACCATGGGCAGGGTTTTCAACCTTTTTGTAAAGACGTTTCTTTTCGCCGATCACAATGACACCCAGTGCGGGTTCAAGTTATTCAAGGGAAATGCCGCCCGCGAAATAGCAAAAAAAATGGAGGTAAACGGCTTCTGCTTCGACGTCGAAATGATCTACCTGGCCCAAAAAGCGGGATATAGAGTAAAGGAGACGGGAGTATTATGGGAAAACTCCATAGAAAGTAAAGTCACCGTTTTGAACAGTTCTTTCAGTATGTTCGCCGACCTCCTCAGGATAAAGAGATGGCACGGATGATTCCCGTTAATAAATCTTCTTATATCATTCTATTTATTATGCTTGTGGGGTTTCTTTTGCGCGTATGGGGGCTTGATTTCGGCCTTCCTCACCAGTTTCACCAGGATGAACCCATAGTGGTAAACCACGCTCTTACCTACGGAGTAGGGGACCTTAACCCCCGGTTTTTCGCCATACCTCCGCTTACTTCATATGTTCTTTTCGCTATATATGGCCTGATGTTCCTGATAGGCCTGATTCTGGGAGCCTGGCAGAACACCTATGACTTCGCCATGTTCTTTTTCAGGGATCCCACGCTTTTTTATGTTGTGGGCCGTTTTTTTATAGGCGTGGTTCCGGGGATAATGGCCATATTTCTTGTCTACCGACTTTCCATCAAGTTCATCTCCCAACGAGCGTCCCTATACGCCGCTGCTATAATGGCTCTGAGTTTTCTCAACGTGGTGAATTCGAAATACATCTATACCGATATGATCCTCACGGTTCTTATCCTTATAGCCTACGTGAGGTTATATCTCCAGTACATATCCCCGAGTGTGAAAAATTATTGTCTAACGGGCCTTTTTATAGGTCTTGCCACAGGGGCCAAATACAACGGGGTGCTACTGGTTGTTCCTTACTTTCTGGCACATTTCCTATCCGGTAAAACTTTCTCTATCAGAACTGTTTTCTCCGGTAAGCTATGGCTTGGCCCATTGTTCTCGGGTGCGGGTTTTATCCTTGTAAATCCATTTGCGGTTCTTGATTTTCCAACATTCATGGCTTCATCCCTTCAACAGAGCGGTGCGTTCTGGCACACCGGCTGGACACATCACATAACATACTCTCTTTTTGAGGGGATATCCTTGCCGCTTACCGTTTTGGGCATATCAGGAATAATAATTTTTGTTTTCAGCCGTGATAACTGGCTTAAAGTATTTGTCTCTTTTCCGGTTTCGCTTTATCTTGTTCTGGTGTTCAGAAGTCAGCATTTCGCTAGATATGTTATTTTTCTTGTTCCCTTTCTCTCCATTGGGGCGGGGTATCTCATCTTTGACAGATTTTTGGGCCCTGTTAAACGATACCGTCTGGAGGGGGTGGTGCTTTTTACGGCTTTGATGCTCCTTGTACCGACACTGGTCAAGGCGGTAAAGGCCGATATGCTTTTCTCGTCACGGGATACCAGGGTCATAATGGCCGATTGGATACGTGAGAACGTACCGGAAGGCTCAAAAATAGCCTGTGACAGCACCTTTTTCCGTCCCGCGATGGACCAGCCGTATTCTCAACTTGTTGAAAAGAGAGAGTATCTGGACCGGATCGGCGGGGGAAACGAAGCTGTGGACAAAAAATTAAAATATGTCATGGCTTTGGCCGATAAAGAGCGGGAAGGATACCCATTGTACTTTCTTTATGAGGATCCTGTTTCACAGGGTAAGTTTCTCAATA
>CAYMBK010000092.1:0-7954 GCA_964388645.1 uncultured Planctomycetia bacterium
ACACCAGGAGAGCGAGGAATGAGACTTCTTTTCCATGCCTGCTGCGCACCATGCATTTTATACCCCCACAGCGTGTTGACCAGCAAAAAAATAGATAATAACGATCTTGTGCTGGTCGAGCAGATACTAAAGTGGTCTGGGATGTCGGGTTCGGTGATGTTTGAGGAAGTGTTGTATGCTGTTGAGAAAACCCGTAGGGCATTCAAAGAAGTGACGGACATTCGATAGTAACGTTTAGTTTTGTTAGGCGGGGCATAGATGCCGCATTGTTATGGCATAGAGAGGCAAGTCCTGGTCAGTAAAAAGATCTTTTTATGTAAATCTTTTCAGGCAAGGCGTTATTTTTCATGTTCTTCTTGAGGGGGAACACGAGTTTTAGCCGTCCCTCTTTTATCCCTTTTAGAGCGAACAGGCGTTTTCGTTGGTTTTTGATGGTTTATTGTTCCATATTCAGAGCCGCCGCATTACCCGGAATATAAATTCCCGGGGGCAAACAAGTTTTTCGGTTGAGAGGCAATGATCTCAACACGGTTATTATCCGGAAGCTGGCCTTATGTGGAAAGGAAATGTTCTTTCTGGCCGGGTAGCCGGGGATGGGTGTCAAATTTGAGGTCTGACCCCTAGGAGTTGACATATTGTTGCGGTGTTTACATGGCGGGGCTATGCTGGTATAATGCCTCAAGCATAAAGGAGAGATGATGGTAAAAGAACTTAAAGAAACTGTCAAAGCCCTGGGGATCAAATTGGAAGAGATCAGGGGGTATCTTTGACCTCGCTAAAAACAGCGGGAGGATGAGGGAGTTAGAAGAGGAACTGAACGCGCCGGAGATATGGAAAAATCAGGAAAAAGCCGACGCGCTTTCGAGGGAACTCAAGGCCGTCAGGTCAAAAGTAAAACCCTTCCTGGAACTAGAGGAGAGGTTTACTTCCCTGACGGAACTTTCGGGGATAGTGGACGATGACGACACCGCGTCGATAGAGAGCCTTGAGGAAGATGCCGAAAATATCCGCAGGAAAGCGGATGAGGTGGAGTTTAGGTGTCTTATGGGAGGAGAGGCCGACGGATGCGACGCGATATTGAGCGTTAATGCCGGCGCCGGAGGAACAGAGTCCTGTGACTGGGCTTCCATGATATTCAGGATGTATTTGAGATGGGCAGAGGAGCATTCTATGTCCGTGGAGATGATCGATAATCTTCCGGGAGAAGAAGCCGGTATCAAGAACGCTACGATCATGATAAAAGGGGAAATGGCTTACGGAAAATTAAAGGCGGAGGTAGGCGTCCATCGTCTCGTCAGAATATCGCCTTTTGACTCCAACAAAAGAAGGCATACGTCTTTTGCTTCGGTGGACGTTGTGCCTGATATCGATAAAACCATCAATATAGACATCAATGAGGCTGATCTCAAGATAGATACTTACAGGGCTTCCGGAGCGGGTGGACAGCATGTGAATGTCACGGATTCGGCCGTCAGGATAACGCATATCCCCACAGGCGTGGTGGCACAGTGTCAAAAGGAAAGGTCACAGCATAAGAATAAAGCTACGGCCCTGAAACTGCTTAAAGCCAAGATGTATGACAGACAGAAGAGGGAAGAAGAGGAAAAGTTGATGAAGATGCGCGGGCTTAAGAAAAAAATAGAATGGGGCAGCCAAATAAGGTCGTATGTTCTTCATCCGTACAAGATGGTAAAGGATCATCGTACAGATCACGAAACATCCAATGCCGAGAAGGTACTGGAAGGGGATATAGACGGTTTTATTGAAGCGTATCTTAAAGCGACGGCAACCGCATGAACGATGTGGAAGTTCCGGTAGAAATAAACACAAAAGGGCGATGATATGTTCAGATTTTTAATGAGGTTATTTGGAACCCAGAACGAGAGGGCTATGAGGAAACTTATGCCTCTCGTAGAGAAGATAAATTCTTTTGAGAGCGAATTCTCGGGATTGTCAGATGAAGATCTTAAAGGCAGGATAGCGGAGATCAAAAAAAACGTACTCGAGGCTAAAGAGCTCTCGAAAGAAGAGATATATGAAATAAGGGAAAAGGTGGCTACGTCGTCTTCAGAGCAGGAAAGGAACAAGCATAAAAGATCCCTTCGGGAGGCCAAGAACCGCGTTTTGGACGATAAGCTTCCCGAGGTTTTCGCGGCTGTGAGGGAGGCTTCTAAAAGGACGATCGGGCTCCGGCATTTTGACGTTCAACTTTTGGGCGGCATAGTCCTTCACCAGGGTAAAATAGCCGAGATGACGACAGGAGAAGGTAAGACCCTTGTAGCTACGCTGCCTGTTGTGCTTAATTCCCTGAACGGCGAAAGTGTTCACGTTGTCACGGTCAATGACTATCTTGCCAAAAGGGACTCGGAGTGGATGTCTCCGATATACAATTTTCTCGGTCTTACGGTAGGCGTTATACAGCACGATATGAAGCCGGAAGACAGGCAAAAGGCCTATGCGTGCGATGTGGTTTACGGCACGAATAATGAGGTTGGTTTTGATTATCTGCGCGATAATATGGTGATGTACAAGGAATACGCGGTGCAGGGATACCTTGGCTACGCGATAGTCGATGAAGTTGACAGCATATTAATAGACGAGGCGAGGACCCCGCTTATAATTTCGGGGCCGGTGGATGAGGCCAACGAGTCTTACGATCAAATGAAGCCGATAGTCCAGGAAGTCGTACGGTCCCAGAGAAAGACGGTGGGGAATTATCTGGCAGAGTTTCGCAAAGTTTATAAAGAGGGCGCGGAGGAAAAGGCCGGGAACCTTCTTTACCTTGTGCATAAGGCGGAGCCGAAGAACAGGGAGCTTCTGGATATCATCCTTAAGGACCTGAAAGCCAAATCTCTTTTTGACAAAGCTCAGGGAGCCCTGGAAAGCAAGGTGATGGAAAAGGAGAGAGATCAGATACTGGAAGAACTGTACTATATTTTCGATGAGAAAACCAGGGAGGCCACGTTCAGCGCCAAAGGCCAGGAATATATGAAGGAAAGATTCGGGTTCGAGTTCATGCTGGAGGATATAGAGTCTTCACTGGCGGAACTGGCGGATCAGGAACTTCCCGAAGACGAAAAAACCTCGAAAGAGATGGAATTGGTCGCGGAATATTCGGAGCACCAGAAAAAGGTAGATAGCATAAAGCAGCTTCTCAAGGCGTTCATTTTGTTCCAGAAAGATGTGGACTATGTCGTGCAAGACAACAAGATAGTCATAGTCGACAGTTTCACCGGGAGAATGATGCCCGGCAGAAGGTTCTCGGATGGTATACATGAGGCTATAGAGGCCAAGGAAAACGTTGAGGTGCAGAAAGAAAGCCAGACGCTTGCTACAATAACGTTGCAGAATTTTTTCAGGATGTATGATAAACTTTCCGGGATGACCGGGACCGCAAAGACAGAAGAAGGCGAATTTGAAGGTATTTATCTTCTGCCTGTCCTGCAGATACCCACAAACAGGCCCATGCGCAGAACGAGCATGCCGGACAGGATATACAAGACCGAAAAAGAAAAATTCAACGCCGTCGTCGATGAGATAGTCACCGAGAATTCCAAGGGCCGTCCGGTGCTTGTGGGCACGATATCGATCGAAAAGTCGGAATATCTGAGTCGCCTTTTGGGAAAAAGAGGTGTTAAGCATAATGTCCTGAACGCCAAGTATCACGAAAAAGAAGCGCAGATTATCGCGCAGGCAGGGAGTTACGGATCCGTGACTATTGCTACTAACATGGCCGGAAGGGGAACCGATATACTTCTCGGCGGAAATCCGGAGAACCTGGCCCAGGAAGAACTTTCCCGGCTGGATATTGAGCTGGCCGAGGACCGGGAAAATGTCTACAAGAAATATATTTCCGAATTCACCGTTAAGACCAAAGAAGAGAAGGAGAAGGTCCTGGAAGCGGGAGGCCTTCATGTGTTGGGAACCGAAAGGCATGAGGCGCGGAGAATTGATAATCAGCTGCGCGGAAGGTCAGGGCGCCAGGGCGATCCCGGGTCCAGCAGGTTCTACCTTTCACTTGAAGATGATCTAATGAGGATATTCGGTTCCGACAGGATAAAAATGATAATGGACCGCCTGGGCATGGAAGAAGGCGAGGTTATAGAGAATCCTCTTGTTACGAGGGCCGTGAGTACAGCCCAGAAAAGGGTGGAAGGCCAGAACTTCGAGGTGAGGAAACATTTGCTGAAATACGATAATGTCATGAACCAGCAAAGGGAAATAATATACGGGAGAAGGAACCGTGTGCTTGCCGAGCAATCGCTTAAAGAGGAATTTTTCGAATGCCTGGATGCCGGCGTGGACACGCTTCTTGAAGGGTGGGATGAGGCGCCCGATGAGAAAGCACTTACAAAGGAACTGATGATGAAATACGCCATCAGCGTTAAGGCCGAAGCGATAGAGAACCTGAATTCCGCCCAGGTCAGGGAGCTTGTCACGGATATGGCCAGGAAGGCATATCATGCCCGTGAAAATTTTATAGGCATCGAGAGAATGAGGCATATAGAAAAAATGCTTATGCTCTCCACTATAGACAGTAACTGGAAGGAGTACTTGAGGGAAGTAGACGATCTCAGGGAGGGTATTTCATGGCGCGCCTATGGGCAGAAAGACCCTCTTATAGAGTTTCAGCACGAGGCTTTCCAGCTGTTCAGCGATCTTATGGCGCGGATAGACGAAGAAACGGCCGAAGGAATAATGAAGCTGACGGCCATGGAAGAACAGCATAAAAAAAGTGTTTTCATCTCCGGGAAAACCGTACTGCAGCATAGCCAATTCTCTTCTTTGGGATCTTCATCAGCGGGGCAGGACGAAGTTTATGACGCCCCTGAAGGAGGAAGCGCGCACGCTGTTACCGTCCCGCAAAGACGCCCCTCGAGAGATCAGTCTACGTTCAAAAGGGAAGACCCTAAGGTGGGCCGCAATGAGGCTTGTCCGTGCGGCAGCGGGAAAAAATATAAAAAGTGCTGCGGGATGTAACGGAAAGGATCTTCACGTGCCGATCAAACCGGGACTAAAAAAGTTGTTATTAGCGGTATTATCGGCCTTCGCGGGCTTCGCGGCTTTTCCTCCTTTTGATGTTTCGCTTATGGCATGGGTTTCGCTTGTGCCCCTTCTTTATGTCATCGAAAGATCCGGAGCGAAAGAGGCTTTCTGGTATTCTTATCTTGCGGGAGTAGTTTTTTTCGGTGGTGTTCTTTACTGGCTTACGATAGTCAGCGTGCCGGGGTTCATTATTCTTGTCGTCGTGCTCGGAGCGTTCTATGCTTTATTCGGATCCGCGGTCAAAATGATCTTCAGAAATTCAATGAACTTTTTGGCCATCCCTTTAGTGTGGGTGGTCTTGGAGTATATCAGGGCCAATTTGTTTTCAGGTTTTCCCTGGGCGCTTCTCGGACATTCACAGTACAGGAATCTGAACATTATACAGGTGGCCGATATTACCGGCGCCTACGGGGTTTCTTTTATAGTGGCGGCGTTCAACGTGGGCTGTTACGCATGGGTTTCCGGATCAAAAAGGAAAGTGCTGTATGTGATGGCCTCTCTTTTGATGATAATTTGTTCAACAAGTTACGGCATCTATCGTTTGCAGAATACCGTGCCTGGTGAGAGCGTCAAAATAAGCGTCGTGCAGGGCAACATAAGCCAGGACCTAAAGTGGGAAGCTGTTTCCGCCGGCCACATAATAGAGAAATATTCGGATCTGACCATGCGCGCCGCTATGGAAGACCCCGATATCATCATATGGCCGGAGACGGCATATCCTTATTTGACGGATGAGAGTTCTATCCGCTCGGCTGAAATGGCTGAGATCTCGGCTAAGGCCGGAATACCTATTCTGGCCGGGGTAGTTTATGACGAGGGAGGATCGTATTATAACAGCGCCGCTCTTTTCGGTAAAGATGCCGGCGAGGTACGTATATATAGGAAGATACACCTCGTGCCTTTCGGAGAATATGTGCCGTTCGGAAGATTACTGGCTCCTCTGAGGAAATACATAGATAAGCCGATAGGGGATTTTATCCCCGGGGAAAAATATCAGCTTTTTCCGGTCAGGTCAGAGAGGACCATGGAAGACCCCGGAGCGGCCATTATCAGAAGAACCGTATTTCATAAACTGGGCGTTATGATATGTTTCGAGGATGTCTTTCCTTATGTTGCCAGGAATTTTGTCAGAAAAGGTGCCGGGATACTTGTCAATATTACCAATGACGCGTGGTTTGGAGATACGGCCGCCAGCAGGCAGCATCTCCAGTCTTCGGTGTTCCGGGCGATCGAGAACAGAGTCCCGGTTGTCAGGGCGGCCAACACAGGTATATCGTGTTTTCTGGACCATACCGGAAAGATGATATCGCAGGTCAGTTATCAAGGCCGGGAGATCTTTGTGGAGGGGTATGACACCGCCGAAATAAAGACAACGCCCGCAAAAAGTTATTACGCGGTTTATGGCGACATTTTCGTCTATTTTTCCGGGTTTTGCCTTATTTTAATGTTAGTATCCGAGCGGATTGCTCAAGCGAGAAAGAAGAGGATGTACATAAGTGAGGGTACGACGGAAGCCTGACAAATTTTAACGGTGTTCTTGCCTTGGGGGATCATAGAGTGTAAACTGTATTTACAGGGGAGAAGTAATGTGTTAAGGCTCCTTGTGTGTATTTTTGTCAATAAGCGGGAATACAATATGAAAAACGGGATGAAAGTCGCTTTAGGTATTTTGGCCGGGATGTTTTTTTGGGTTTTTTTAGCGGAAATATCCTACTGCGATACCATAATTAAAAAAGACAGGGAGAGGATAAAAGGCGTTATCGTAGAGGATTATACGGACAGGGTCGTAATATCAACTATGGACGGTGAACTGGAGATATTGAAAAGTGATGTGGCGGATATAAACTACGACCTTGAAGAGCAGAACCTGACAAGCATGGGAGATCTTTATCAGGACCGTGCCAGATATCAGGAAGCCTACTATTTCTACAAACAGGCGCTCAGTATAAACCCCCATTATAAAAGCGCGAGAGAAGGGCTTGATTATTCCGGCTCTATGATACAGCAGTTCGGGAGGAAACTCAAACTGGACCATATAAGCAGGATGAACGAGGAACATTCCTGGCATTCGGGTGTGCAAGTTCAGGAGGAAAGCAAGGAAGACCGGCTTAGGAGGGTTCTGGGGTTCGCTGTAGCACCATTCGGGGCCAATTTTAGAGTAACAGAAGTAAAGCAGGGTTCTCCTTCATATGCGGCGGGGTTGGAGCCGGGAGACGTTATTGTAGCCGTATGGGGAAGGATGGTGGGGTATAGTAAACTTGAGGACTTTCTGTCCCGGGTAGTTTCCGAGGAACTGATGGAAGTGAGATTGACAATATTGAGGGATGTAGAGCTGGATCTGGCGGGAGCCTCAGGAAATATAAATTCTTTGATGGGAGCGGGAATAGCATATTCTGAGAGTGAAGGTTTTGATGTCACGGGAGTGGTTTCGGGAGGAGCGTCGGAAAAAGCGGGACTTCAGCCGGGAGACGTCATAATGGAAATAGAGGACGAATCCACAAGATATATGACATTGAAAGATATGGAACATTGCCTCGGGAAGAAAAAAGATTCGTATGCCGTGGTGAAGATAAAAAGAGAATTGTCTATATGGAAGGGTTTTGACAAGAAAAAATAAAAGGCTTTTGCTATGTAAGCTTGGAGGAGTAGATGTCTAAGACAAGAAGAAAAAGATATGTAATAGCCGCCAGGTTCCAGATGAGGTATATATTGTATATCCTGCTGTTCCTTTATATAGGGGCGGCTATAGCGGGGTATACGGTATATTATTCTACTTGGACCACGCTTGGGGAAAAACTTGCCAGTGTGTATCCCCGGGGCAGGCTTATTTATATTTTCAGGCAGGCGAACGTCACTTTGCTTATTCGTCTTCTTCTTGTTTCCCCGTTCTTCGTGATCATAGGGGTGA
>CAYMBK010000093.1:0-4323 GCA_964388645.1 uncultured Planctomycetia bacterium
CCCGGCGGCTTCCGTCATATTCGCCGCTCTTTCAGCTTCCCTGGCTTTCTGGAACAAGGTCCTGCCGACCAGATCTACCGTTCCCGTTCCTTGTTCTTCCCGTCTTGGAAAACGTATTACGCGCCCGAGGTTTCTTTTAAGCCAGGCTGTCGCTTTATCTGCTACCGCTAATATCCACGCCCTGTTCTTTTCCCTGTTTTTCACCACGCTTTCCAGCGCCATTTTCACATGGTCGAGCTGCTGAAAAGCCTTTCCCGATACGGCTATGTTCCTGGCAAATTCAAGGTTCATGATGTTTTGTGAGTCCATTTTTATGGGCTCTATCTCTTCTATGATCGCTATGGTCATTATGATATCCAGCCCGTCCAGATCACCGGTATCATAAGAAGCCGCTGTTTGGGCTATGGCAAAGCGAAGATTGTTAAGGCTGTTATCTACCAGGAACATGTTGTAGGCATAGAAGAGAAGCGCGGTGAGCGCTATCACGCGCAAAGGTTTGTTCAGTATTTTAAGTATGTTCTTTATACTGGTTTCCGTCATTTATATCACTATATAATACGGCAGTTCCGCAGTCAAGGTATAAAGCCCGTCAGCGAACGGCAAAGAGACCTCCCGGAAGCTACGAACGCTTTACTGATCGGGATCGCCTCTATGCTCCGGGCCTTCGCCTGGGTCTCTGACGCGCTTATTCATCACGAAACAACTGCCCTCTTTTTTCTTGGCCAGTTTTTTCAGTTCAGCGGCAATATTGGTCAGTTGAGAATATGAAGAGATCTTTCTGTTATAATTGCCTACCCCGCACAAAGATATCGTCATAATGGGGAATTTCCTGATTTCTCCGGTGTCCCTGGCATGAGCCTCTATGTACCCTCTCTTTAGGTCTTCCTGGGTGTACAAGAACCTTATGCGGCTATCGAACTCTTTTATGATCTTCTCCGCGACAGCTGACGCCCTCTCCGGTGTGGTCAACAAAATAAAGTCGTCGCCGCCTTCGTGGCCTACAAAATCCTCTTCGTTCTTTTCTCCTCCTATGACCTCCAGCATGATATTCGCCGTTAAGACGATAGCCTCATCGCCCGTATTCACCCCGTACTTATCGTTAAAAGCCTTAAAATTGTCAAGATCGGAATAGATCAGAACGAATTTTTTATTGGCTTTTATGCGGGATTCCGCCGCTTCGCGCACAATAATGTTGCCCGGGAGTTTTGTAAGAGGATTCGCGTTTTCGGCGGAGGCCTTCATCTTTTTGACTTCCTTTACCATATAATTGAAAGTCTCGGAAAGTTCCTGGAGTTCATCCTGAGTGTTTATGATTATTTTCGTGTCAAGATGGCCCAGAGCCACTTCTTTGCTTGTCTTGTTGAGGACTGTCACAGGATCTATGAGCGCGCGCGATAGCGCCGCGGCAAGTAAAATATTCACCGCCAGAACTACAAGCATTATCAGAAATACCGGGCCATAAACATTATTTAACGCTTCCTGTATGTTGCCCAGCGAAAAAACGAACTTAAAAACGAACCCGTATGGGTTGTCAACCACCACAAAAAGGTTTATCAGCTTATGTTGCCTGTTTATCACCGGAGTGAGCCACTCTGATTTGTCCCGGGAAGCGGCTATCTGTTTTACAAAACCCTTATCCACGTCAAAAGCCAGGCTTAGATCGCCTTCCAACGCCACCGGATCCCCCATGCCGTCGAAAACTATCACGGTCTGTACTATTCCCGCGGACGCTATCTCTTTGGCAAACTCCTTTACGGCCTTTTCCGATACGGACCGACCGGCGGTACCCGAAAGATCGGAAAACATTTCCGCAAGGCGGCCTCTGGCCATAACAGCGCTTTGTTTCGCGCGGAAAAGATTGAATTCCTGTATGTTCCGTATCTGGTTATTTATCTGGATGAAAGTGAACACGCAGATCATCAAGATCGACGCGAAAACCAAAAGTATGGTAAGGCGAGCTCTTAACGTGGTTTTTACCATTTACTTTTCTCCTAAAAGCTTCTCTATAGCTTTCATGATCCAAATTACATAATGTCATCTATCGCGCGACATTCTATCATGCTCCCCGTCGCGGAAGCAATTAAATTCAGTTCATCACCGAACCGGCGCTATTCCCTGAACGACACCGTAACGCGCAGTGTCAGTTCATCTTCGCTCATCATTTCATAGAACGGCCGGAACGGCGCCGAACGCCTTACGCTCGCAAGGACGGTTTGCCGCAGCAGCGGGTCTCTGCTAGATCTGTCCTGGACTATAGAGGATGAAACCAGTTCTCCCGTCCTGGAAAGCGTGAACACCAACCGGACATCGCCCGTGAAAAAAGAAGGCGGCTTGTTAAGCTCTACCGCCTCATAAAGCCGTGAACGTACTGCATCGTAATAAGACATGTACTCGGGGTCCCGCGAAAGATCCTCTCCTTTGCCGGAAACTATCACACTGTCGCTTTTGTTTTCTTTTGCCGTGGCTGATACCGGCGGAACGTCTTTACTCTCATTTTTCCCCAACGAAACCACCGGCTCGTCACGCGAAGGTATTTCCGGGGCATTTATCTCCGTAAAGGCAGCAGGTTTATCATCTTTGTTCCGGGCCTGAGAAGATACCGCCGGTACACCTTGTGCCCGTTCCTTTAAAGGTTGCTCGGCCAAAGGCTCAAAATGAATGTATATCGACTGCGGGCTCTCTTGACCCGGAACATGAACGCCCGTCCCGAAAGGAGACCCCGCTACCAGTAAAGGCGCATGGACCGCCGCCGAAACTATAAGCGCGTTTATAAGCATCTTATCGGGCATAACAATGTTTTTTCCTTATTATTCCTTCTTTGAACGGATCTGTTTATCGCTTCTGCGTGACATAGGCCATAACTTCTCTTTTTTCCCATAGTATAGTCTAAACCCAGGCCACTTGCAAGACTTACCCCGGACAAAGTAATGCGCTGGTTACGGTCCGCCGCGGAGACGGTGGGGCTGGCCTGTTATCACTCGCGCGATAGGCACGTGTCACATTTGAGGTCTGACCCCTCGCTGTTGACATTGTGTTTCCCATAATATGCCTTGACACCACTTTCTCTGGATTGATACAATGAACAGAACAAAGGAGGAAAATCCTATGAAGGCACTAGTTAATATCCTTTTAGCGGCCTCGGCCGTGGGCCTGGTAGGTTCTCTAGTAACAAAATTCTCGACGATAACCACTGTCGCCGGGATAGGCCCTACCGGATTTTTGTTCGGGTCTATGACCATGCTGCTTTTCGGGGCCAATTTTGCTCTTTTGGAACTACTCAATAAAAAGTAGTTCAGAAAACCCCGCAAGATATTCACATACGTAATTTTCCGCGGGCTCTTCAGTTTCCCGGGGACTTTGCATGCCGAAAGTTCCGCGTCACGGAGCTGTACAGGTTTTTGTCTTCCATTTTTGTTGTTTTTTTGGCATACTATGCGTTGTGGACGGCGCCGTTCCCGTTACTTCGCGAGAGGTACCGGAGAACAGCCGTTTTTCAAAAGAAGGTGATGTTTTTAAAATGGGGCCTTTGGTGAGCAGTGGCCAGATACTTTCCGGTGTCGAAGGCAAAAACGCCATAGGGATAGCTTCCCTGGCAGAAGGCGTCACCTGCGCGCTGGGCGTTACGATATACTTACTCACCGCCAGGGACAGCATTGACTGGAGACTCGCTCCCATTATCATTTTCGGAGCCGTTTGTTCTGTGCCTTTTTCGGTGAAAAGCGTGAAGATAATATCTCCCCGGACGCTTAAAATAATTATCTCCGTAGTTACTGTCGCGCTGGGTATCGTCACGCTGTTCAAAACCATGAGAAATTTTTGACCGGATCGATCAATAAGGTGAACCATAATGGAAAATTACCGTCTTAACAACCTCGGGCTTTTGGAAGCGGAAAGCATACAAATAATCCGCGAAGTCGCCGCGTGCTTTGAACGCCCCGTAATGCTTTATTCCGTAGGAAAAGATTCCTCGGTTATGGTCCGGCTCGCCCAGAAAGCTTTTTATCCCGGAAAAATACCTTTCCCCCTTCTCCATGTGGATACGGGCATGAAATTCAGGGAAATGTACGAGTTCCGCGACCGGTTCACAAAAGAGATCGATGCCGACCTTAAGGTTTACGCCTTCCGCGAGGCTATTGAAAAAGGAACAAATCCCCGCGACCTGGGCACCGTAAAATGCTGCGCCCTATTGAAAACCCAGGCGCTTCTCAACGCCATAAAAGAAGGCGGATATGACGCCGCGTTCGGCGGGGCAAGACGCGAGGAAGAAAAATCCCGCGCGAAAGAAAGAGTTTTTTCTTTCCGTGATGAATTCGGCCAGTGGGA
>CAYMBK010000094.1:0-8364 GCA_964388645.1 uncultured Planctomycetia bacterium
TCCTTGAACATGAGATAGTCGCTGCCGGAATATATTGCCTCCACTGCCATCATTAGTTCAGGAAGATCTTGAGGCAGAGACGCTATCTCTGCATCTTCCATGCTTTTCAAACTTCGTCTTAATATCCTCTCTTCTTTTGTGCCCGCTTTAAAAACCCCCTCCAGATCCTTGAGGGCCTGCAAAAGTTTTGCCTTGACGGTGTATAACCCGCTTTCCGCTTCCGCGTAACGGCCTGTCTTTTCGGCCATCTCCTCCTCTCTGATCCCTAACCTTTCTCTAACCTTCTCGGCTCTGTCCTCCGGGGTGTTGTCTCGGGCTATCCGCCTTATCGCGATAACTTGCTCAGCACGGCGAGCATCGGTAAAGATCCGGTCAAGCTGAGCTTGCAGATCAATGATCCTGTCTTTTTCCTCTGAAGAAACAGAGGCACCGTCCTCTTTTGCCGTCAATACATCTAAAAGTTCCCCGGCTTCTCTTTCTTCCCGGAATATCTCTTTAAGAAGGTTTTCAGACTGTCTGATCCCGGTGTCTTTTAAACCGCTCCTTAAGGCCTTTATGGATCGAGCCAGGGCGTCGATCTTCTCGGCCAACATTTGCATATCGTCATTCATCGCGAATTCTTCCGGGATATCCCGACTATCGTCCTCCCGGGCAACACCGGGTACCTCTGTCTCATCCGGGGCATCTTGGATTTTTTCGTCGTCCCGAACCGGTTCTACGCTTTCTTCGCTTGTTGCCGGTTCCCCGACGGTTTCCGCGGCTCTGAACCCGGACATAACCTCATCCGGCAATCGTTGCTTCAGGTACTCTTCGGTTATTTCCGTTTTTATTTCGAGTTTAGCGTTAAGCTTTTTCAGGAACGACTCTAAAGTGAACTGTCCCGGAAAAAAATAATAGTTTCGCCTGCCTGCTCTTATCCCGTGAATTTCGTCAAGAGACCGGAGATCGCGATAAATAGTTACGTAACTGTACTCGCGCAGGTTTTTTATCTGTTTAAGAAGATCGGAAGTAACGCCATTTTCTTTTGCCTGTTCGTTGTTCCAAGTTCTCGCGGATCCTAAAAGCATCTTAGCTTCTTTCACCGACAATACGCGGCCTTCGGCAAGCGCCGTTCGGAAAAACCTTTTCCTCGTTTCTTTAGCGGAAACGGATGTTTTTTCGAATGTCACGCCTGTACTTCGGAGCTTTTTCGCGGAACTTTTTCCGCGTATACTTAGTACTTTCTTGTCATCACTTACTACCGCTTCGTAGGGCCATTTATAAGAGCGCGTTGATCTTATTTCTTCCGCGTCTCCGATAGCGCAAGGTATTATCCAATTCCGTCCTTCTCGTCTTTTTCCGCCGGGTTCTCCTTCGGTGTCTTCCCTGAAATTAAAAACAAAACCTATTCCAGGAATAAGCCTGTGGTCATATATGCGCCTGTTGCAATCCTCTATTTCGGTGACGATATTCTCTAAAATATATTTTAAAGTGAATTTTATATAGTTCTCATGCTGAAGCGCGGGGTCGATGGAGTGTGCGAAATATTGCGGCTGAAGGTCACTTTTATTAACAAGCAAGGAAAACCCGTCGGCTCTGGCGACTTCCTCAGTAAGAAGAGTTAGAATAAGAGCTACCGCTATTGCTTTTATTATTTTATTTGTTTTTGTTTTCATATCCCTTTTTTATTATTTCTGTAATAAAAACAAATCACATATGCGTTACAAATTGATGACTTTTTGTAATTCTAATAACGGTAATTTCTGGCAACTTCTCAGTTATGCATAGAAAATTCTCTCTCCACCGGCCATCGCGAGACGATCCGCAATCGAAGGCTTCGGATTGACGAAGCGATCTCAATAAAAAAATGCCGAATTTTTTGCTGAGCATAAACCTTTTATGTTTTTATTGCACTAACAAACACGACAAAAAAATTTTACTGGTTGTCTATGATCCTCAGCATTTCTTTAAATATTTTTTCCCTCAAAACAGGGTCCTTTCTCAAAACATCCAGTTGTGCCCGGAAAAATCTTGAATAGTTGACTTTCCTGGAGGTCTTCTTTTGCATTTCCTCCATGATCTGCTCCTGAAATCTAAGCATATCTGCCGGAAGTCTAAAAGATACATGAAAATCTTTATTCATACTCACCTTTTATTATACTAACAAAATCTTGACTTTCACGAAGATATTACATTTGTATTACAATTATGGTCTCCGGGCATCATGTTCCCTTTTTCTCAAACCCCGAGTATCTTTCGGTTTTGCTCCTGATACTCTTCAGTGACGGGAATAAAACCCATCTCATCCACTATTTTTTGCCCCTCAGGGCTTAACGCGAACTCAATAAAATCCTTGATGCTTCCGGATGGAGTTCCGTTTGTGTATTGATAGATAGGCCTGGCCAGTAAATATCTTCCCGACTCCACATCGCTTCTATTTGTCGGAGAAATATATTCTTGGCCTTCTTCTGCGGCAATATCAACTATCCTCAGCCTCGTGGCTTTTTCCGCGTGCCCCAAGCCAACAAACCCTATACCCGAAACATCGTTTTTAACGGCTTCCACTATCTGGCTGTTCCCGTTCATCCTGTTCATTCTGTCGGAATAATCGCTTTTAACAACGCGTTCCCTGAAAACAAGAAACGTTCCGGAATTGGACTGCCTGCCGTATAATGTTATAGGTAGATCGTCTCCCCCTACCTCTTTCCAATTCACTATCTCTCCTCTAAAAATATCTCCCAACTGCCCGATCGTAAGTTTATTTACCTTGTTGCCCTCGTTAACTACTATAGTAATGCAGTCTTTCCCAACAACAAGCCCGACCGGCTCCACTCCTTTGCCCTTCATATCTATTATCTCACGCGGCCTTATCTCTCTTGAAGAATTCGCTATGTCTGCCGTTCGGTTCCTGAGCCCGGCAAGCCCGTTACCGGATCCGCCGCCTGTGACGGCTACATGTCTATCGGGGTATTTCTGCGAGTAATTTTCCGCAAGCACTTGAACAAGGTTTACCATCGTGTCGGAACCCCTAACTTGAGGTATCTTTTCCGCAGATGAAAAATTCGCCATGATCATTAGAGCTACAAAAACCGACACCGCTATAAATTTCTTTGCCATCTCTTCCTCCATCTTTTTATTTTTACTATCAAACCCATTCCTCAAACTTAGGAAAAGCTCCCCGACAACTTTGTGTTTTTCCCATGCAGTGATAGTAAAATATTTATGTGAAATTCGGGTTACAATTAAGTTATTTTTAGGATACAAATGTCAAAAGGCCTCCCGGGGAGCATTCAATGCGCGGGCCCTTTGAAAAAGGAACAGAAGGTTCTCATCGTTAATATCCATGCCTTTGTGATGCATCGTGCCGGAGATCGCTAGTACGGCTTTTTTAACATCTTCGTCTCTAATATCCCGGGCTCTGTTAAAAACAAAACTTCTAAAAGACATATCAGATGAATTCCCTGAAGACCGGCCTAAGGCATCTATTTTGTCAAAAGATCTTTTTGTTTCCGCGACAAATGAAAAAGCCGCTTCAATACTTTTCATCGACATGCCCGATAAAGCCGAAAATTCAATGTTTCCTTTTTGATATTCCTCTACTTCCGGTAAAAACCTTTTAACATCATACCCATCATGCCCGGAATAAGACCACAAAAGCGTAAAACCATATCCGGCTTTTTCGATACGAAGAAGCTTATCTTTACAATTTTTGCCGGGATTTATCTCGCCTATCCCCGTAGGACGCCCGCTTTGTGAAGATCCGAAGATCTGCCACAGCGAATCTGACGGCATATCAAGCGGCCACATACCCGGGACATCTATGTTATATGATTCCAGGCTTTCCCAGTAGTGGGGTTTTAATATATCGACTCCCTCAGCAATTGGTTGCCAGTAAGCAAGATCAAACGGCCAGCTTCGGGATCCTACGCTTACCGGCATAGAAGGCCCTACCGCGTCCTTAGCTAAATATATGGTTTCTCCCACAAAATTTATCAGATCCGGAAAGTGCCTCTTGTTTGACAGCACTGTCGCGTTGCCGGGTTCGTTCATCACGTCTATAGCGCCAATATAACGATAAAACCTAGGATCTTTAGCAAGCTCCTTAAGAACCTTCCAGACAAGGGCATGAGCTTTTACCTTGGTTTCCGGATCGGTAACCACTTCGGGATGCTCTCCTACCATAAATTCGTGATAGGGCCCTTCTCTATCGACCCCTTCCCCTAACTTGAAATCATAAAGCGAAAGTATGGACAGCAGTCTTTTTCCCGTACGCTTTTCAACGATCTCGTGTATGTCCAGAAAAGCTAAGAGATCTTCAAGGACATATTCCTCCAATCCGATATATTTTCCAGATTTTTCCTGGCTGAGAAAACTGTTTTCATTTTTATTTAAATACACCGCCAGATCTTCAACGCTCATTTTAGCCGCGGCCTTTACGAGTTCTTCCTTTCCCTCTCCAAAATAAATATCTTTTCCCTTTTCGTCCCATTCAAAAACACCCTCAAGCCCACCAAAAGCGAAAGATCTAACGACAAACAAACCAAGATCGGCAAAAACCGTAAAATCTTCTATAACGGTTTTCTTTGTTATTTCACTTGAAAAACCCAAATGCATAGGGTCAGTGGGCTTCTTGCCGACACTAGGATATACCAGCGGGACTTTCATCACGCTTTCGGGCACATCGACCTTTGGAAAAGGGTAATTGATCCCTAGTGTATGCCCCCCATGAGACCTTATCAGTTTTGTGAATTCCCACGATCCCGGATCCCGCATTTGACGCGAAAAATCTATTTTTCTTATAGCCCCCCCTTTTCCCTTATTAACGGGCCTTACGGTAAAGTCCCGGCAAAAAAGTTTCATATCTATCCAAGATGTTTTTTCGGGAGAAGCTTCGAGATTTATGACAACAGCTTTTACCTTAGCGGGATCGAATCCGGGCATAACCAATCCTTTGGGAAGAGGTTCGGTAATCGACACCTCAAGAGCGGCACGCGCGGGAAGGCCTTCGGAAAGTGAAATGTTTGGGCCCAGCATAACTTTATCGTTAACATCCAAAAGCCCGATGCGGGCTCTGTACGGCTTTTGCCAGAGATGCGTGGTATCCGTAACTGGAGATATCATCATCTCGATCTCATATCCGTTCATGTCTTTGATCTTTGGTAATTCTCTGACAAGTTCCAGACGATAGAACGGATTCTCCCAATCTATCCCTCCCTTCATTCTGGCCGTTACATCAAGGCGATAAAGGTCCGAGCCGAATTTTTTTACGTTTATACCGCTTACATGCTGTATCTCTCCTGAGGGATCTTCTGTTATGAACGGATACGCGCCAAGCCCTTGCACATCTCTGGACTTCCACTTTGAATCAAAAGGAATAAGATAACCTTGTTTGAGGACGGGAGGCTCCACGACTATCGGCATCTTCCCGGAAAAATTTGACACGCCCATATCAATCCTCAATATCATGTCCAGATCCTCGGCCACACTTTTAACGGTACCTTGTTCTCCCACTAAAAACCCGTCCAATGGGACCGTAAAAAAAACGTTGCCTTCCGCATCTCGAGATTTAAGGTTCTGCTCGTCCCGGAAAGAGATCTTCCCGTTTTTCGAAACCACTTCAAGCGAAAATAGACCACCCTTGAATTCTTCGGGTATAAAACATTTTATTGAAAAAAATAAATCGCTGCCGCGGGAAACTTTTTTTTGCGGCAAAGAAGAAATAATTTCAGTTGGATACCTCAATTTTATTGACTTTCCTTCAGGCCTTATAAAGATACTATTGCGGCGAAAAGAATTAAGAAATTTTCGCCCTGAAATATGGCCGTTCACTGACATCTGCCACTTCACCTTACTCAACGGAAGGTCCAATCCTTCTAGTTCAAAATCAGAAAAAGAGTAATATAGAGAAGAATGCCTTTTCGATCCTTCCATAACGAAATATTCCACGTTTAAAAGGGTTATGTGTTCAGGATCAAACAATTGGCCATGCTCATTTATCACGGGGGATTCCGGAACAGTAAATGAGATATCATAAAAACCGCTTTTTTTAATTTTCATCCATTTTTCCCCTTCGGAATACTCGGTCCAAACACCGTCTTTTTCGGATTTGAGGGTTATCCTTAGTCTGTTTGGAACAACCGAAAAGGGGCTTATCGCATCTTCCGGCGTAAAAACTTTTAAAGATATTTTTTTGCCGGGAAGATGCTTACGTATGTGGTCGTACGATAATCCGGCGTAATACCTGAAATCAAGTATCCCCCCGAAACTTATCCTTGAATGTAATTCCGGAATTGTTCCGGAATAGACATGATATGTCAGAGAATCAGGGCGTTCATACCCCGGGAAAGTCATGCTAAGAGTCTGTTCCAATACGTCGGAAGAATCTACTATGAGCTCCCACGGATAAACAAAAACAACTTCCGGGGATATTCCCTTTTCGGGAAAAATCGCTTGCGACAATGAAGAATGTATTCCTAAAAACAATAATGTGGCCGTAACACTTATCCTTAAAAAAAATTTCCTCATGGTTTCCTCCTGTAGTAAACTCTTTTAATGCATGTTTACCAAGGAAATCTTATAAAATTTTTGCGAAAAAGATATTACAGGATAGAAACTTCAAGGAAACATTTTAGCCCGCGGAACTAAAGGGGGCGGGCAACTTAATTATGTCTTGGAAGTAGCCATGACAATTAAGTAGCCTATTGCCGTGACGATCAAGTTCATTTTTCCGGAATTATCGGGCAATGGCCTTTTGGAGAATTCGGGAGATAATTTCGGGGAGGAGATAATTGCGGGGACACGATACTTAATTATGTCGGAAAGAAAATGGGGACAGGCTGAGATACCCCGTGTTTAACGGACATGTTAATTATAGCACAACTTCAGATTCAGCCATATCTGGCGTAATATAGTTCAAAGATTGATGCAATCTTTGCCTGTTATAAAATATCTCTATGAACTTAAATATTTCTGACCTAGCCTGATCTCTGGATATAAATCTTTGACCATAGATCAATTCGTTCTTCAATGTACTGAAAAAGCTCTCGGCGACAGCGTTATCATACAATCACCTTTACGGCTCATGCTTGGCACTAAACCGGAAGACACGAGCTTGCTTCGATAATCATCCGACCCATAGATGCTCCCGCGATCGGTATGATGTATTACCTCTGATTGTGGCTGGCGTCTTTCTATCGCCATCTTGCGAATCCTGGCTATCCTGTTCTTACCACAAGCTATCCCTCTTGCTTTAAGAGCTTTCCAAGTCTTTATGGCACCATAGTTTTGCCGTGAGTCAAGATGGACTTGCCGAATATGACCTAGCAAATACTTATCAAAGAGCTTTCTCTGACTAAGCGGCCTTGTTTTCCAGGAATAATAGCCGCTAGAGCTTACCATAAGGACTTTGCACATTCTTCGGACCTCATGCAAATCACTATTGTCCCTGATAAAAGCGTACTTTACTTGAGGTCCCTGGCAAAGTACGCGGCCGCTTTTTTTAGTATGTCTCGTTCTTCCCTAAGGATCGCATTCTCTTTTTTAAAACAGGCTAATTCACTAAGCTGGTCGTTCTTGGGCCTACCAGATCCGGAGAAGGCGGAGTCACCTCCCTTAGTAATCTGGTCTCTCCATCGGTAGAGAAGGGTACGCTTTATACCAAGTTCCCTAGCCAGATCGCTCGCAGGCTTATCGCCTAAACTCAAAAGCCTGAGAGCTTCAACCTTGAACTCCTTAGAATACCTACCACGCTTACTCATCTTGACACCTCCTACGGATATTGTACCCGTTTTTTGGTGTCCGTCAAAGCGGGGTCAGCTCACTACCATAAGTACTCTTTTGTATTTTTCGGCGAGGGCTTTCAGGGTTTTCCCTTCTTGAACCGTAAGGGCAAGGGGTTTTTCCACAAAAACATCTTTGCCGGCTATAAGGGCTTTTTTGACTATGTCGTAGTGAGTGGCGGCCGGAGTGGCTATAGCGAGCGCTTTAACTTTTTTGGATTTAAGTACAGAGTTCAGGTCTGAGGTTACCTGTACTTCGGGGTATTTTCCCTTTAAAACAGCCTGCATATCTTTATCGCTGTCGCAAATAGCTGTTAAAGTTCCCAGTTCGTAGAAGTTCCTGGCTATGTTCTTGCCCCAGTAACCGCAGCCTATAAGCGCTATGTTTGTCATGTTGGTTCCTTTGGGTTGCTTGGTTCTCGTTGCTCGTTGCTTGTTGCTGGTTGCTAGTCTTTAGATCCTTCGGCCAGACGGCCTCAGGACAGGCAGGATGACTGGTGGAGGCTTACGGGCCTTCAGGATGACCGGAATTCATGTCCTCGAAACTTCCTTCGTTCTAGTACTCCCACTTTTCACCGATACCTGAGATCGGGCGGGCGGTTATGTT
>CAYMBK010000095.1:0-7162 GCA_964388645.1 uncultured Planctomycetia bacterium
TAATTACTTATTTAAAGTTTTTAATAATTCTCTTGCTTTTTCCGATTTTTGTGGTATACTTTTGACTATAGGAGGTGAAAAACAAATATTGAAAAAAAATTTACGGGTCTTTTCTAGCTTTTCTACCCCCTTAATAATAAAAAAAAAGGTGAAAGAAAAGCTAAACTTTTTCTGGAAAAAAGCGCCGTTCGGCGCTTTTTTTGTGAGTGCTCGTCTAAAAAACCGTGATCACACCGCTTTTTTACATCTCCCCCGCAAAAAACAGGATCATTCGCCGTCATGTAGCGCCAGTTAGTGGTCAGGCTGTGGTGCGCAGGTTAGCGCCAGTTAGGGGTCAGGCCCCTACACCGCTATTTGTCACAAGTCCGTGGCCAGACCCCATCGCCAGTCGGTGGCCAGACCCCATCGCCAGTCGGTGGCCAGACCCCATTGCCGCGACCATGCTCAGGATCTTACCCTGGAAGAGAACTTTCGTATCGCGGAATAAACTTCATCAAAGTCCCCGGTCTTACATATATGATCGGCTGCAGCCTCAAGCTTTTCACTGCAGGAATTGAACGCTATAGAGTAACCTGCCTTTCTCATCATGGAAATATCTCCGTCGCTGTCTCCCACGACTACCATGTCCGCATACCCCAACCCGTCTTTTTTTACCACTTTTCCCAGGGCTTTCCCCTTACCACCATGAGTGATGTTTATCCTTACGCCTCCTGTCATTTTCCCGCGCCTTACGTTAAGACGGTTGCATATGACACGGTCAAACCCCATTTCCGTCCGGAGCCGTTCGGCCAGGAACTGAAGGCCGGTAGAAACCGCTACCAGAAAATACCCTTCGTCCTTTAGTTTTGTGATAACTTTTTCGGCATTCTTTGAATACTGCACCCCCAAGAAAACATTCCTGAGCTCTTCTTCGCTTATACCCTTCCAATGCGCGGCGTCAAGCTCACAAAACCTCCTGTAACTTATCTTCCCGGCAAGAAACTGCTGTTGATATTTTTTCGCCAAGACATCCCAAAGCCCCAGCTTTTCATGTATGTACCTCCAGCTGGAAACATGCCTGGTGATAGTTCCGTCGATATCGAAAACAACCGATCTTCTCACTTTTCGCGCCCTCACGATCTGCCCGCCTCCTGTCCGCGTCCGGCGGCAAGCTGCCCGCAAGCCGCCATAATATCCGCTCCGCGGCTTCGCCTCAAAGTAGCCTTCACGCCGCGGGATCTGAGTTTTTCAAGAAAAAACCCTGACGCGTTTCCCGGCCCTGCCTCATACCCGGGAGCCCCGGAAAAATTACATTTCAAAAGATTGACCTTTGCCTTGAGTCTCTTTGCCAGAGCGGAAAGGCCTTCGGCATCTTTAAGCGAATCGTTAACGCCTTTTATAAGAGCATACTCCAAAGTTATGACCCTTCCGGTGGCCTTAAAATAATCCTCAAGAACATCTTCAAGCTGATAAAGCGGATATTTCCTGTTAGCCGGCACCAGAACATCACGAAGCTTGTCATTTATGGCATGAAGCGATACCGAAAGCTCCACCTGGATGCCAAGGTCCATCAGTTTACGTATCCCGGGAACTATACCACAGGTTGAAACAGTTATTTTTCTTGCCGCTATAGACAGCCCTTTCGGGCCGTTAAGGACCCTTATTGCCCGGGCAAGGCCTGGGAAATTATCAAGCGGTTCCCCCATTCCCATAAAAACGATATTAGTGACTCTTTTTCCGAGAGACCGCTGGGCCATGATAACCTGGCCGGTTATCTCTCCGGGAGTCAGGTTGCGCTTGAACCCGTATCTCCCGCTTGCACAAAAGGGACACCTGAACTTGCACCCCACCTGCGTGGACACACAAACGGTGTTCCTGTCTTTCGAAGGTATCGTGACAGACTCTATACAAGCTCCGTCTGCCAACCGCCACAAAAACTTTACGGTTCCGTCCTTTGATATCTTTTTTTCTTCCCGTGTGATCCCGCCAATAATAAATTTTTCTCCCAGATATGCGATCATGTCTTTCGGAAGATCAGTCATCTCGCTGAAATCCAAAACCTGCTTAACATAAAGCCACTTACATATCTGATCTGCCCGGTGACGCGGCTGGCCGCATTCTAAAACCGCAGATAGAAGCTCTTCGAATGAAAGGTCCCTTATGTCTTTTTTCATTTGATCCCCATGATACGGCTATTTCCCCTATGTCCTGGCTTTTCTGCTTCGCGCGCGGTCATTCTCCGAAAGATACCGCTTCCTCAAACGTATATTTTTAGGCGTTACTTCGACAAGCTCGTCTTCCTCTATGAACTCAAGAGCGAATTCGAGCGTCATCTCGCGGGGAGGTATAAGCTGTATGGCATCATCCGCCCCGGAGGCCCTCATGTTGGTAAGTTTCTTTTCACGACAAGCGTTTACAACAAGATCGGATCCTTTGTTATTCACCCCCACTATCATCCCCTCGTATAATTCGTCGCCGGAATGTACGAATATCTCCCCTCTGTCCTGCAAACTCCAAAGAGCATACGCTATCGCTTTGCCTGAAAGCTGCGATATCATCACCCCGCTTTTACGCCTGGGCAGCTCCCCTTTGAATTCCTGATACTCATAAAAATTATGATACATTATCCCGGTGCCGCGGGTCATAAGCAGAAATTCGTTCCTGAAACCCGCTAAAGCCCGTGAAGCTATGATAAATTCCATCCGCACCGTTCCCACTCCTGTAATGCTCATCGTTCTCATCTCGGCTTTCCGTTCCCCCAAAGACTGAATGACCGATCCATCATATCCTTTATCTACCTCGACCACCAACTCCTCTACCGGCTCAAAGATGATCCCTTCCTCTTCCTTCATTATCACCTTAGGCTCTGAAACTTCCAGCTCATAACCTTCCCGTCTCATCGTTTCAATGAGCACGGCAAGGTGCAATTCACCTCTGCCCGAAACCTTGAATCTCTCTCCCCCGTCGGCAGGTTCTACCTTGATCCCGACGTTAAGCATGGCCTCTCTTTCAAGCCGCTCCCTTACATGCCTTGAGGTAAGGAACTTTCCGCCGTCCCTTCCGCAAAGAGGACTTGTGTTATGGGAAAAGTTCATGGATATCGTAGGCTCGTCTATCTTTATCGCGGGAAGCGCCCGGGGATTCTCAGGAGACGCTAACGTCTCCCCCACTTTAATTTCGTCTATTCCCGCTATAGAAACTATATCTCCGGCCTCGGCATGCGCCACCTCCGCTTTTTTCATGCCGACATATTTGAGTATCCTCGTTATTTTGCCTTTTTTCTGGCTGCCATCGTGCTTTATAAGAACAACCTGGTCGGAAAGGGAGATCTTCCCGCATGATATCCTTCCGACGGCGATCTGGCCCACATAGTTACTGTAATCAAGCATCGTAATAAGCATTTGAAAAGGCTCGTCAGGGTCGGCATGCGGCGGAAGTACCCGGTGTATTATAGTTTCCAAAAGAGGTTTCATGTCCCGGGACTCGTCCTCAAGGTCTATTTTAGATATGCCGTCTTTAGCGGACGCGTACACTATAGGAAAATCCAGCTGTTCCTCCGTAGCGTTGAGCTCACAAAAAAGGTCGAATGTCAGCGATGCCACTTCCTGAGGGCGGCAATTAGGACGGTCTATCTTGTTTATGACAAGTATAGGTTTAAGATGGAGCTCCAAAGACTTCTTTAGCACGAACTTGGTCTGGGGCATGGGCCCCTCAAAAGCGTCTACCAAAAGAAGAACACCGTCCACCATTCTCAATATACGTTCCACCTCGCTTCCGAAATCGGCATGGCCGGGCGTATCCACAATGTTTATCTGTATATCTTTGTACCGCACCGATACGTTCTTGGAAAGAATAGTTATTCCTCTTTCTCTTTCTATGGGATTGGAATCCATAATGGTGGATTCCCCCGCCTTGAAATCGTATGCTTTGGTTTCCCTGAGTATGGCGTCAACAAGAGTGGTCTTTCCATGATCCACATGGGCTATTATGGCTATGTTCCGTACGTCTTTTCTCCGTTTCTGATTTTTCATTTTTGGCCTTTTCCTTCGGTTATATTTTTAGCGTAGATGGCAAGCCCGTCTCCGTGAGAATAAAAATCCTCTATTACCCCGGACTCCCTGAATCCCATAGCGGCATAGAAACGCCGCGCCGGAGAGTATTCTTCTCTTGTGGAAGTTTCTACCCTGATAACAGCATCCCGGGCCGTGCCTGTCATTATCCTCTCGGCTTTATCGAGTATCATCCGCCCGAGGCCTTTTCCCTGATGCCCCTGGGCGACAACAAGCCAATATATGTCCCAGCTAAAATCGGTAAGCGGCGTTCTTCCAAATATTATAAAAGCCGTAAGGTCCCCGCCGTCATACTCGGACAAAACCCTGTATGTAGTTTCTTTTCCGCTAAGCGTTTCATCTATGAGTTCTTCGAGGATATCTATTTCCTTATCCCGGAACACTCCGGTACTTACAGCCGCATCTATCATTTTACTTTTTTCTATTACATCCTTTGCGGACATATCTCCTCCCGATGTTTTGAAAAACCCCTTTTTTCGCCAAACAGCAACCACTATAGACCTTATTCGGGAAAGAGGCAAGAGGTAAGCTCGTTACAGACAAGAACCTTCGCGAGGTTAAACTTTGAGCGTGGGGCCCGTTACCGGGACCCGGTAACGTTCCAGAGCGCGCGATAATATGCCGCGGATAAGCTCACTATAGCTCTTTCCCGAAAACCGGCACATTATAACAAGGTCGCTGTATGTAGGAGAAAGCCCCGGAAGAGGATTGACGTCTATTACCTTCGGCTCTCCGCTAACGTCAACCCTGAAATCTATTCGGGCGATATCCCTTAAAGACAGGGCTTTGAAAGCTCGAACCGCATATTCCTTTATTTTTGCCGCGACATCCCCCGGAATAGTATTTTCGCCTTCATAATTTATATTTTCTCTCCACTCCCGCTTTTGTTCGATAGAATAAATGAAATCCCCGCCCTTGTTCCTGGGAGATATCTTCATCATACCAAATATCTCTAACTGATCGTTACCTATGACAGCGGCCGTTACTTCGTCGCCCGGGAGATATTCCTCGATGATGGCCGGCTGAGCGTACATCCCTAAGATCCGGGTAACTTTTTCCGCCAGATCTTCCGCAGAAAAAGCCAGGGAATCATTGAAGATCCCCTTGGAAGACCCTTCCCATCGCGGCTTTACTATCCATCTCGCCTCGGGGCGAAGCTTACCGGTTATCCTCTCCACGTCTTGAGAGCTGGCGGCCGTAAAAGCTTCGGGCACGGGTATTCCCGCTTTCTCCAATACAATGTTCGTTGAGTATTTATCCAGTGTTATACCTAAAGATACGGGATCTGATCCGGTATAAGGAATGCCGAGGCTTTCAAGAACGCACGGCACCTGAGACTCCCTCGAGCGCGTCCTGCCCATTCCCTCCGCTATATTGAAAACCATATCGGGCTTTATCCTAATAAGCTCAGACGCGAGATCCGTTGTCTGCTCTACCGGAAAAACAGACACTCCACAGCTTTTAAGTTCTGCGCCGATAGCGTCTATCGTTTCCATCTCATCATATTCTTCATGAAGATCATCGGACCTCGTCTTATCTTTCAGATTGTAAACTATGCATACTGATGAGATCTTCATATTGGCGAGAAAAGGCGTCATGAGGGATTGTGGTATTGAAAGATCTCGTTGTCGTAATTGCGCAGCGTAACATCCGTATCAGAAATGGAAACCACGTAATTCGGGGCAACCGGTACTTTTCCTTTGCCGTCAATACCATCTACGACAAAAGTAGGTACGCACATACCGCCGGTATGGCCTCTCATCTTCTCCAGTATCTCCACGCCTTTGAATACCGGAGTCCTGAAATGCGCGGCACCGATCACAGGATCACATTGAAACAAATAATATGGCCTTACCCTGATGCTCTGAAGTTTATGGCAAAGCTCCGTCATAACGGCCGGGTCATCGTTTATTCCTTTCAAAAGGACCGACTGGTTGCTGACAGGCACGCCCGCTAGCTGTATGCTTCGGCAAGCTTCAGTAGATTCCGGGGTTATTTCCCTGGGGTGGTTGAACTGAACATTGATCCATAGTTTATTGAACTTCCGGAACACAGAAAGCAACTCATCGTCCACACGTTCCGGAAATACCACCGGAGCTCTGGTCCCTATCCGTACAGCCTCTACCGTTCTTATAGCTGATACCGCCCCCAGTATATACTCGATCTTGTCGGAAGGCAGCGTGAGCGGATCTCCTCCCGATATGACAACCTCTCTTATCTGCTCGTTCTCCCTTACGTAGTCCAGAGCCCTGTCCAATTCTTCTATCGAAGGTTCGGCCAGCCGGCACCTCCACAACCTTTTTCTGGTGCAGTGCCGGCAATACATAAAACATTTTCCGGTCACTATCAGCAGTACCCTGTCGGGATACCTATGTACAAGAAATTTTGCCGCCTCCGACTTCACCTCTCCCAGGGGATCTATTTTATCATGCTCTGTGAACTTCATCTCTTGAGGAGAAGGAACACATTGCGCGTATATAGGATCCGCAGTATCTTCAGTGTTCTTTATAAGGGAAAGATAGTATCTTGGAATACGAAGGTGGAAAAATCTTGTGACTTTTCTAAGGGCCTCTTTCCTTGTTTTGAGAAGCGGTATCTCCCGGGAAAGCTCCTCCACATTCTTTATCGATAAGACGTCTTCTTCCTGCCATGTCCCGCTACTGACATCGACCGCCGTACCTGGCGGTTCGTCCAATTCCTCGGACGTTCCGGATGCAACTTTTTCTTTCATGTACACCTCTGCCGAAAACACCTTTAGAACATATCACTCTGAGAAGGCACACTGCCTAACTCAAAAATAACTTATCTTTAAAAGAACGTTTGCCTGTCCTTAGTTTGATCGCAAACAAAACTCCTTTTCACTCAAGAATATACAGCAAATATCAACATTGTCAAATTAATTCGTGTTTTTTTTAGGGCCCGGAAGTTTCCCGGTAACGGGGTCACATAAACGCCATATAAGTTGACAAAAAAACCCCACGGTGATAAACTCACATTCAACTTTTTAAAAAATACCTGTTAACTTTTATTTTTGCGCGAACACCCTGCCAAAAGGCTTATTTTCGGGAGATCTAATGCGGAAATACCTCTCCATCCTGCCATTGTCGTCCCTT
>CAYMBK010000096.1:0-10373 GCA_964388645.1 uncultured Planctomycetia bacterium
CCTATTACAATATCTCCGCCACAACTCCGGCTCCCACAGTGTGTCCGCCTTCCCTTATGGCAAACCTGAGTTCCTTCTCTATCGCTACGGGAGTTATGAGTTCTACCTCTACTGTCACATTGTCTCCCGGCATTACCATCTCTACGCCTTGCGGAAGAGTTACCACTCCCGTTACATCAGTGGTCCTGATATAGAACTGCGGCCTGTACCCGTTAAAGAACGGAGTATGACGCCCTCCCTCCTCCTTGCTCAAAATATACACCTCCGCCTTGAACTTCATGTGCGGAGTGATAGACCCGGAAGCGGCAAGCACCTGCCCTCTTTCAATATCGTTCTTATCGACGCCCCTGAGAAGAACTCCGACATTGTCTCCCGCCTGTCCCTCATCAAGGAGTTTTCTGAACATCTCTATCCCGGTGACCGTACTCTTTCTGGTGTCTCCAAGTCCCACTATCTCTATTTCCTCTCCGACCTTTATCTTTCCTCTTTCTATCCTGCCCGTTCCGACCGTTCCCCTGCCGGTTATGCTGAAAACATCTTCTATCGGCATAAGAAACGGCTTATCAACGTCCCTTACCGGCGTCGGGATAAAACTATCACAGGCCGCCATAAGCTCGTCTATGAACTTGCAGTCAGGGCTGTCCACAGCCCCTTCCGCCTGGAGCGCTTTAAGCGCGCTGCCCTTTATTATCGGAGTATCATCACCGGGGAACTCGTACTTGGATAGAAGTTCTCTTACTTCGAGCTCTACAAGGTCTAAAAGCTCGGGATCATCGACCATGTCGACTTTATTCATGCAGACTACCAGAGCTGGAACGTTTACCTGCCTGGCAAGCAGTATATGCTCTCTTGTCTGAGGCATAGGGCCGTCCGCCGCCGACACTACAAGTATGGCTCCATCCATCTGCGCCGCTCCGGTTATCATGTTCTTAATGTAGTCGGCATGTCCAGGACAGTCTATGTGCGCGTAATGTCTTGCCTCAGTCATATACTCGACATGCGCGACCGCTATGGTAATTCCTCTTTCCTTTTCTTCGGGCGCCTTGTCTATGGTATCGAAAGCCCTCTTCTCCGCCATGCCTTTATTGGCCAGGTACATCGTTATCGCGGCGGTCAGCGTAGTCTTACCGTGGTCTACGTGACCTATTGTCCCGATGTTCAAATGCGGTTTAGTTCGTTCGAATTTTTCCTTGGCCATGGATCCCTCCTCATTTACAATTTAATTTCTTATTCTAATATTGTGTACCTAGCAAAAACCACCCCTTAGCCCTCAACTCCTTGAGCCGGAGCCTGCCAAAATCTTCTCTGTTATATCCTTCGGAACTTCTTTGTAAAAAGAAGGCTCCATTGTATACGTTGCCCTCCCCTGTGTCAAGCTTCTTAACGCGGTCGCATATCCGAACATCTGCGCCAACGGCGCGGCGCCGGTCACTATTTTTGTGGTGGCCTTCTGGTCGACGCTTTCCACCTTGATCCTCCGCATGTTCATATCGCCGATCACATCCCCGAGATACTCGTCGGGAGTGGTCACTTCCAGCTTCATTATGGGCTCGAGCAAAATTGACCCGCCCTTATTGAGGCCTTCTTTGAGGGCTATTGACGCAGCATTAGCGAAAGCTATTTCTGAAGAATCCACTTCATGATAAGACCCGTCATATAAAGTAACTTTTATGTCGGTTACTGGATACCCCGCCAAAATACCAGTTTTGGAAGCTCCCTCGACCCCTTTCTTCACCGCGGAAAAATACTCCCTGGGAATAGCCCCTCCTTTTATCGCCTCGACGAAAACAACTCCCTCGCCTTTTTCTGTAGGTTCGATAATTACCTCTACATGCCCATATTGTCCGCGTCCTCCGCTCTGCTGTATGAACTTGCCCGTAGTCTTCACTGTTCTGGTTATAGTCTCTCTGTAAGCTACCTGAGGGCTCCCTACATCGGCTTTAACGTTGAACTCTCTCTTCAACCTGTCCACTATTATTTCGAGATGCAGTTCTCCCATCCCGCATATAAGCGTCTGAGCGGTTTCTTCGTTGTATATTACCTTGAACGACGGGTCTTCACTTTCCATCTTTCTCAGCCCCTGCGCAAGCTTATCCTGATCAGCCCTGGTGGACGGTTCAATGGACATGGAAATCACCGGCTCGGGATATTTTATTCTTTCCATCGCGATGGGACGATCCTCACTGCAGAGTGTGTTCGCCGTGGTTGTATGCTTCAAACCTACCAATCCTACGATTTCTCCCGGTCCCGCCGTCTTGACCATTTCCCTCTCTTTGGCATGCATCTTAACAATCTGCCCTATACGTTCTCGCTTTCCGCTTGAGCTATTAAATACGGTCGACCCCGCTTCTATCTTGCCGGAATATACCCGAGTGAACGTCAAAGTGCCTATAAAAGGATCTGACATTATTTTGTAGGCATACGCACACAAAGGGGCATCCTCATCGGAAACGATATTGATCTCTTCTTCGGTCTCCGGGTTCACAGCTTTCGGCAAGGAAATATCCAGCGGAGAGGGAAGATAATCACCCACCGCATCCAGCACCAACTTCATCCCCTTGTTTTTCAGCGCCGACGCGCAGATCACCGGAGTAAAAAGGTTTTTATTGGTAACTCTCCTTATGTGACCCTTAAGCTCATCAGGGTATATCCCTTTATCGGAAAGATATATGTCCTCTACCTCACTGTCCACATCCGCCAGTTTTTCTATCAAATTGTGCCGCCAATGACTGGCAATATCTTTCATGTCTTCCGGTATCTCGCATTCTTCCAAAGACTTCGAGAGATCTCCCTCTTCACCGAACATGTAAGCTTTACATGTGACAAGGTCGATTATCCCCGTAAAATCATCCTCTTTACCTATCGGCAGTTGTATGGGGGTAGCATTTGCCCCGAGCTTTTTGTGCATCTCCACGATCACTTTAAAAAAATCCGCTCCCGTCCTATCGACCTTGTTCACAAGAGCCACTTTTGGCACATCATAATGATCGGCCTGACGCCAGACAGTCTCCGTCTGAGGCTGTACCCCGCCCACAGCGCAGAAGACCACAAGAGCCCCGTCAAGCACTTTAAGAGACCTTTCCACCTCTATTGTGAAATCCACATGCCCGGGAGTGTCGATAATATTGATCCTTTTATCCTTCCAGAAGCACGTCGTAACCGCGCTCGTGATCGTGATCCCTCTTTCCTGCTCCTGTTCCATCCAGTCCATAACAGCCGTCCCGTCATGAACCTCGCCCATGCGGTGTATCTTCCCCGTAAGAAAAAGCATCCTTTCCGTGGTCGTTGTCTTCCCCGCGTCTATGTGCGCTATTATCCCGATGTTCCTTATGTTTTTCATCTCTTCACTTTTTGCCACACTTTCCCTATCCTTCCAGCTTATGCTGTTAACTTTCGTTGGTTATATATCACCACTTATAATGCGAAAAAGCCTTGTTAGCCTCTGCCATTCTGTGGGTATCGTCCCTTTTCTTTATGGCCGCACCCTCTTTTTTGTAAGCCTGCATTATCTCACCGGCAAGCTTCTCTCCCATGGCTTTTCCTTTCTGCTGCCTGGCGAAATCTCTTATCCACCTCATCGCGATAAACTGCCCTCTGTCCATCTTCACCTCGATCGGGACCTGGTAGGTGGCTCCTCCGATCCTCCGGGATTTAACCTCCAGTAGCGGGCGGGCGTTATCAAGAGCCTGGACAAAGACTTCCAGCGGGTCCTTATCCGGCATCTTCCCCCTGATCTCATCGAGTGCCCCATAAACTATTTTTTCGGCTATCGATTTTTTTCCTTTTTCCATGACCATGTTAACGAACTTCCCCAACATTTTACTCCCGTACTTGGGATCCGCCGCCGCTTCTCTTGTTTCCGCTTTTCTTCTTCTCATTCTTTATCGTTCCTTCTTATTGTTTCGGTTTTTTTGCGCCGTATTTAGACCTGCTCCTTCTTCTCGACTCAACCCCGGAGGAGTCAAGCGTTCCTCTTACTATGTGGTACCTTACACCCGGAAGATCCTTTACCCTTCCTCCGCGTATCGTAATTATGGAATGTTCCTGCAAATTATGACCTTCCCCCGGTATATAAGCCGTTACCTCCATTTTGTTAGTAAGGCGAACCCTGGCGACTTTCCTCAGGGCCGAGTTCGGTTTTTTGGGCGTCCGGGTCTTCACCTGTAGACACACGCCCCTTCTTTGAGGGCACCCTTTGAGCGCGGGAGAATCGCTCTTATATTTCACGCTTTTCCTTCCCTTGCGTATCAGCTGATTTATTGTAGGCATTTCTTTTCCCCTTGTCTATTTTGATTATCTGTCTTATCAGACTTCATCTTTAGCTTTCTCCCCGGCATCATCCGCAGCCGCCACCTTTATCAACTCTCTTTCTATCTGGATCCTTCTATGTGCATCATATCCTGTGCCGGCAGGTATAAGATGTCCCATTATTATGTTCTCTTTCAGGCCTTTCAAATTATCTTCTTTTCCTGAAGAGGCGGCCTCCGTCAAAATACGAGTTGTCTCCTGAAAACTGGCAGCAGCTATAAAACTCTCGGTCGTAAGAGAAGATTTCGTTATGCCCTGAAGCATAGGTTCGGCGGCCGCCGGCTTCTTTTTGCTTTTTATAACTCTCTCGTTCTCTTTTTTGAAGGTCGTCTTATCTATCTTATCCCCCGTAAGAAAAGAAGTCGCCCCCTGATCTGTTATACGTACGTTCTTAAGCATCTGACGCACTATTGCTTCTATATGTTTGTCATTTATCTGTACACCCTGAAGCCGGTAAACCTCCTGTACCTCGTTAAGCAGATATTCCTGGAGAGCCCTTTCCCCCGAAACCTTCAAAATATCCTGCAAGACCACAGGGCCATCTACCAGCTGTTCACCGGCCTTGACCTTATCTCCCCTGTACACATTAAGATGTTTTCCGTGTGGGATCACGTATTCCTTCCTCATGCCCGTTTCACTTTCGACGATTATTGTTTTCTGGCCTTTTTTCAGTTCCCCAAACTCCACAATACCGTCTATCTCGCTGATCACCGATGGATCTTTGGGCTTACGCGCCTCGAACAGTTCAGCTACTCTCGGAAGGCCTCCCGTAATATCTTTGGTCTTTGTCATAACCCTGTGCGTTTTAGCAAGAACATCCCCAGCCAGGACCTCCTGTTTGTCGGCAACCGCTATATGTGCCCCCACTGGCAAAGGATATATGGCCTGCACCTCGGATTTATCGTTCACGATCAACAACTGCGGATGGTATTCACCCTTCTGGTCTATTATTACCTTATTCTTAACCCCCGTCGATTCATCCGCCTCTATTTTCATCGTAACGTCTTTTTTGATATCTTCGTATTGGATCTTACCGGAGATCTCCGCGAGTATGGGCACAGAATAGGGATCCCATTCAGCGAATTTTTCGCCTTTCTTTACCTTTTCACCATCACGGAAGAAAACAAATGACCCCTGCAAAATGGTCTGCCTTTCAACCTCCCGTCCGTCATCCTGGTTTATGCTTATCTGACCATTACGGTTAAGTACCACAAAAATGCCTTTTTGCCTGCTTTCCACCACCTTGATATTGTGGAATTTCAGAACGCCCGCCTCTTTGCTCTTGTAAAAAGACTGTTCAATAATGCGTGAGGCTGTTCCTCCTATGTGAAAAGTTCTCATTGTGAGCTGCGTTCCCGGTTCACCTATGGACTGCGCGGCTATTATGCCTACCGCTTCCCCTTCTTCCACCATCTTGCCGCTCGCGAGATTTTTACCGTAACACTTCGCGCACACACCGTTGTCCGATTCGCAAGTAAGCACACTCCTTATCCTGATCTTCTCTATCCCGCTCTCTTCGACCATTCTGGCATTTTCCTCAGTGATCATTTCGCCGGCCTTCACTATCGGCGTATCGCTAAGAATAGGGACTATGTTATCAAGCGCGACCCTGCCCTCTATACGCTCTGAAAGAGAAACCACCACTTCGTCTCCCTCTATAATTGCGGTCGATGTAATCCCGTTCAGTGTGCCGCAATCCTCCTCTCTGATAATAACGTCCTGAGCCACATCGACGAGTCTTCTGGTAAGATACCCTGAATCCGCAGTCTTAAGAGCGGTATCCGCAAGCCCTTTACGTGCGCCATGGGTTGATATAAAATACTCGAGAACCGTCAGCCCTTCCCTGAAATTGGCCGTTATCGGGGTTTCGATGATCTCCCCTGAAGGCTTGGCCATAAGTCCGCGCATACCGGAAAGCTGCCTGATCTGCTGGCGCGAGCCTCTCGCCCCCGCATCTGCCATCATGAATACCGGATTGAAACTGTCAAGGCTCCTGAAAACCATGGCGGAAACATCTTCCGTAACGCGTGTCCAGATGTCGATTATCTTATTGTACCTTTCACCGCCGGTTATGAACCCTCTTTTATACTGACTCTGTATTCTGTCGACCTCTTTCTGCGCGATGGCTATGGTCTTGGCTTTGTCTTCGGGCACCTGGAGGTCCGAAACTGCCATTGATGCCCCCGAAAGGGTCGACTCTTCAAATCCAAGCTTCTTAAGCGCGTCCAGAAGGACAACCGTCGCTTGATGTCCCATTATCCCGTGACAATCGGAAATGACCTTGCTCACGGCCTTTTTGTCCATAGTGTCATTGTAAAAAGGCATCCCTTCAGGAAGTATGTCGTTGAAAAGCACCCTGCCAACCGTAGTTTCAATTACCTTACCATCGATCCTAACTTTGATCTTCGCGAACTTATCCACATCGTCGTTCTGATACGCCATGATCACTTCATCTTTGTCCGAGAAAATACTGCCTTCCCCCCGGGATCCGGGTTTCAATTTAGTAAGGTAATATGCGCCCAAAACAATATCCTGCGAGGGGGTGGTTATCGGCCTGCCGTTTGACGGAGAAAAAATATTGTTGGATGCGCTCATAAGCAAACGCGCCTCCATCTGGCTTTCCATAGACAATGGAACGTGAACGGCCATCTGGTCACCGTCAAAATCCGCGTTAAACGCCGAACAAACCAGCGGATGTATCCGTATTGCCTTCCCTTCTATGAGTCGCGGCTGAAAAGCCTGTATACCAAGGCGATGAAGGGTAGGCGCCCTGTTCAAAAGAACTGGATGATCCTTTATTACCTCTTCCAGGATATCCCACACCTCGGGATTCTCCTGCTGTACCATTTTTTTCGCGCTTTTTATTGTATGAACAAACCCTTTTTCCCTCAACTTCCTTATAATAAACGGTTGAAAAAGCTCCAGCGCCATAATTTTGGGTATTCCGCATTCGCTGATCTTAAGCTCAGGCCCTATGACAATTACGCTCCTGCCGGAATAATCCACCCTTTTCCCGAGCAAATTCTGCCTGAAACGTCCCTGCTTGCCTTTCAGCATATCCGCAAGCGATTTGAGCGGCCGACCCCCCGACCCCATAACCTCTCTGCCGTGCCTTCCATTATCAAAAAGCGCGTCTACCGCTTCTTGCAACATCCTTTTTTCATTACGAACTATCACTTCAGGGGCTTTAAGTTCCAACAGCTTCTTTAGTCTATTGTTCCTGTTTATTACTCGCCTATATAGGTCATTCAGATCGCTTGTAGCGAACCTTCCCCCATCAAGCGGCACCAACGGCCTAAGATCAGGGGGAATAACGGGTATATGGTCCAAGATCATCCATTCGGCCTTGTTCCCGCTCTTTCTGAAGGTATCAACTATCTTAAGGCGTTTCATTATGCGTTTCGTGGTGTTAATATCCCTCTTCTCGGCGACCTTCTGCATAAGATCGACTGCCACCGCATCAAGATCTGTCTGTTTCAGAAGTTCTCTTACCGCCTCCGCGCCCATCATGGCTTTGAATTTACTGCCGTATTTTTCTCTCGCCTCGGCATATTTATCTTCCGTCAACATCTCCAAAGGTTTAAGCGGGGTCTCCCCTCCGTCAGTGACCACGTACTGTTCGTAATAAAGCACCCTTTCAAGATCTCTCATCTTCATGTCCAGGATATTAGCCAAGCGTGACGGTATGGCCTTAAAAAACCATACATGGGACACCGGAGTGGCTAGTTTAATTACTCCCATCCTTTCGCGCCTTACACTCGATTTTGTCACTTCCACACCGCACCTGTCACAAAAGATCCCTTTGTGTTTGATGCGTTTATATTTGCCGCAATTACACTCATAGTCTCTGGTGGGGCCGAATATCCTCTCGCAAAAAAGACCGTCCCTTTCGGGCTTAAGCGTCCGGTAGTTTATGGTCTCCGGTTTTTTTACCTCAAAGAGGACGCTTTTCGCGCCAACCCGCCTGGTAGCCCAGCTCAGTATCTTTTCAGGAGAAGCTATCTGTATCCTTACCTTATCAAATTTGTTCATTTTACTTAGCATAGGTTTTGCCCCTCTATTGGATTTTATGGCCTTCCTGTACCTTACAACACCACTTTACTTTCCGCGGTTTCACTCTGTTCAAGATGGACATCAAGCCCAAGGCTCTGCAACTCTTTTATAAGAACGTTAAAAGACTCCGGGGTCGATGGTTCAAGCATATTCTCGCCCTTAACTATCGTCTCATATATTTTCGTTCTGCCGACCACGTCATCACTTTTCACCGTCAAAAGTTCCTGCAGTGTATATGCCGCTCCATATGCCTCCAGGGCCCAAACTTCCATTTCCCCGAACCTCTGTCCTCCAAATTGCGCTTTTCCTCCGAGCGGTTGCTGAGTTACAAGCGAATATGGCCCTATGGACCTGGCATGCATCTTATCATCGGCAAGATGGGCCAGTTTCATCATGTATATATATCCCACAGTAACTTCCTGATCAAAGGGCCTGCCTGAAAAACCATCCCTTAACATTATCTTGCCTGAAACCGGAAGCCCAGCCTTCTTCATTATAGCTTCTATGTCAGTCTCTCTTGCCCCGTCAAAAACAGGTGTCTTAATGTGAAGACCAAGCGCTTTCGCGGCCCATGCCAGCTGCGTTTCAAGAAGCTGTCCTATATTCATACGGCTCGGTACCCCAAGAGGGTTCAGCACTATGTCAAGAGGCGTTCCATCAGGCATATAAGGCATATCTTCTTCTCTGACTATTTTCGCTATGACGCCCTTGTTCCCGTGGCGTCCCGCCATCTTATCGCCTGCCTGTAATTTCTTTTTGCTGGCGACATAAACTGTTATCCTCCTCAGGACACCCGCCGGCAATTCGTCACCATGTTTTATCTGGTCCATATCACGTTCCATATCACTCATTGTCTGCTCGATCTGTCCGTCTATGGTCATCAGGATCGAGTTCACTCTGGACTGCAGCTTTTCATCCCCTTCCACATAAATGTTCTCAAGATCAGCTTTCTTGAACTTGGCAATATCGCCCTCAGATATGAGCTGACCCGCTTTTATCAACACCCTGCCCGTATCAAGGTCTTCAAGAGGGTTCATAAGCCGGCTGCCCACAAGTTTCTGGTGGACCCTCTCTGCTTTTTTCTCCTCAAGCTGCTGAAGAATATTCTCATACCCTTCTTTTACCGCCTTGCGCTGCTTGGAATCAAATCTTTTCTGGTCTTTTGAAAGAGTCTTGGCTGATTTTCTTGAGAGTTCTTTTACATCCACCACTATGCCGTTTATACCTGAAGGCACCCTCAGGGAGACATCCTTCACATCTCCCGCTTTTTCCCCGAATATCGCCCTCAGCAACTTCTCCTCGGGAGAAAGCTCGGTTTCCGATTTCGGCGCGATCTTACCCACAAGTATACTTCCCGGGGAAACCTCAGCCCCCATTCGAACTACCCCGCTCTCGTCAAGATCTTTAAGCGCGTCTTCCCCGACGTTAGGTATATCCCGGGTGACCTCCTCATTGCCCAGGCGCGTATCCCTGGCTTCGAGTTCGAACTTATGTATGTGAATGGACGTGAAAGCGTCCTCCCTTATCAGTTTTTCGCTCACCAGTATGGCGTCTTCGAAATTATAACCCCTCCAGGACATGAAACCCACCAGGACATTCCGCCCCAGGGCAAGCTCCCCTTTATCAGTCGCTATTCCATCAGCGATAACATCCCCCGACCTCACATGATCTCCGATTTTCACCGTCGGGCGCTGATTTATGCATGTTCTGGCATTCGTTCTTTGAAATTTTTTCAGTTTGATCTTTTCTCCTGCCACCGTTATCTCGGAACCATCTACCCTCGAGACTTTTCCCTCTTTGGGGGCGACTACCAGGGCTCCTGAATCTTTAGCGGTACGATGTTCAAGGCCCGTTCCCACAATAGGTGTTTCAGGAAACAGAAGCGGGACCGCCTGTCTTTGCATATTAGCTCCCATAAGAGCCCTATTGGCGTCATCATGCTCTAAGAAAGGGATCAACCCCGCACATACACTTACAAGCTGAAGCGGTGAAATGTCCATATAGCTTACATC
>CAYMBK010000097.1:0-5635 GCA_964388645.1 uncultured Planctomycetia bacterium
GTCTACGTCGCCGGGTAATTGCCATTTATTGTTCGAGTCTGCTATAACGGCGTTTTTCAGGTTTACTGCTGACGTCGACGTATTGTATAGCTCTATCCAATCGCCTGTGTCGCCTTCAGTGTCAATTAAACTCGCGCCGTTTGAGCTTACAACTTCGTTTATTACTATGTGTTGGAGAGCGTCATTATGAGGGGTTATACTGCTGAGGTTGGCGGTGCCGGGGGTCGGATCCTGCATGAACTCAAAATTTTCCTCTCCGGAGGGAAACCTGCCGTATGATTGGTCTTCTGACAGTGACGGGCAAGCTACCTGATCCATAACTGTGCCTATACTATCGGCCAATGTAACGGTTTCTCCGCTTGCCTTAAGTTTGAAATCGGTTTGCGGGGGAGAGGCTATATTCTCTCCGTTAGCGTAAACGATCAGATATCCTTTTGCCGGAACAATAACGGATTGCGTAAATGTCCACGTGTTGCTGTCATCGGAAATAGTATACCCTCTCAGGTCTGCCTGGACGTTGCCCGGATTGTACAGTTCTATCCAATCAGGATATTCGCCTGAACCTTCCGGAAATTCCATGGTATTTCCATTGCTTGCCATTATTTCGTTTATAACTACCTCTGATGTGAGCGTGGAAGGGTCTATATTGGCTTCTCCCGGACCCGCTAAAGGCAAATGGATAAAACTTCCGGTCCCGTCAGGGAGCCTTCCTATAGAGTGGTCTTCCGGTATGCCTGCCGACTGCTGTGAGGTTATTTGGTCTACAATGCCGTCATATTTGTGCGTTAATATCACGGGTTCTCCCGATGACAACCTGAAATTTGTGTGCAATTCACCCGAAGATCCGCTTGTGTTCTTACCCGAAGCGAAGATGACAATAAATCCTCCGGGAGGTATGGTCATGTCAGGCAATTGCCACATTTCCGGGTTGTCCTCATCGTCTGACAAATAAAAATCACTTAAGTTGACGGTGTAAGAGGACTTGTTGTAAAGTTCTATCCAATCCTGGTTATCTCCGTCTCTGTCTTCGATCTGCTGTGATCCGCTGTGAACCATCTCGTTTATGACGATACGGCTTGCATCGGAAAACCCCGTTGCCGGGGCCAGTATCTGCGCCGCGAATATCACCGTTACGCAGAAAAGAGTGTTCCTGAAATTTTTTATTTTTTTCATGTCCGTCCTCCTCGTTTATATGGGTAACTTACGCCTTTATGGTATTATCCCGAGGTGAAAAACATGAGGAGGGAAAGTGAAGTTCTTGTGAACCTTTTCGGCCGGTTTTGGGGGCTTTTAGCGAGGGGTTAAGCCGCGCTCAACATCCGCCTGAGCTCGTCATATTTTAAGATAAGTTCATCCCGCGGGAACTGCCTGGCGCCTGGAAGAAGCTTGAAAAGCAGATATCCCTCCCGTTTTTCCAGGGAAGATATGTTGAGTTCGGATAAAAATCCGGAAAAACCGGCTTTTGAACCTCCCGGAACGTATTCCGAAAGCGCTATAACAACGGCCTCTAACAGCGGATAATAGGCGTTTTCGGGAAAATTTTCGTCGTCAAGGTAGACCATAGAAACCTTTTTTTCCAAATTCGATATGTGTTTGCGGTCGCGGGCGCGGGCAAAGACTATAACTTTACCGGAACCGTTAATGTCTTTTTTAAGCTGTTTAGCCGCTGTGCCGCAACGGAATTTTTTGACGCGTACGTTCTTTAATATTTTCGCGTATTTACTTTTTTCGGTTTTGAGTTTTTGTATCTCGAGGACAACTTCAAGTACGTTTTCGGCAAGGCCTCCGCCTATGTTTTCCTCAAACGCCAGAGTTACTCCGGAATTTATTCCCGCGGATAAGATGATCTCCATGGCGCTTCTTGAAAGCCCTTCCGGGTGCCTGATGTCACGCGGGCCCTCCGCTGAGGAATTCAATATGCCTCCGGAAATAGCGACTTTACCGGTGATCGGGCCTGTTCGGGGAATATCTATTTGCGCGCATTCTCTAAAAACTTCTTTGTCTTTGCCTCTTATAAGCATATCCTCTATTATTGCCTCTCCTATCCCGTCCATGTCAGCGTTCCGTATTCTGTCGTCTCTTTTCTTTATCGCTTCCAGAAGGCATTCAACTCTCTTAAAACCGTTCTCCTGGATGAGATCGCCGGCAAGCACGGAAGATGCCTTTTGCTTTCTGCATATGTAAATGAACGCGGATATACCTTCGAAAACAGGATCCACGGCCTTTCCGCCGCCTGTTTTCCGAGGAGAATGGCTTATATATATAAGCTGGTGCAATTTTACCTTAAAAACACGCATTCCCTTGGATGATAAGTCCGTTCCGGCCGCGGCAATGTTATCATTAAAAACATCCTCCATGATCTTCGTTCTGTCGGTCTCTTTCGGGAGGGTTATTTCCGCGTCTACCAGACGTTTAAGGTATTCTTTGGCCATTCTGTGCACTATACGCAGGGTTTCACATCTTTTCCTCATCATGGTGATCTCCGCGAATGCCTCCTTTCTGTCGCCTGTGCGGAGCCTGTCTATGGCGGAGTCGATATCTTTTTCCATATTAGCGTATTCGGGTTCGCCCATTATGCCTTTATCTTTCTTCGCGTCTTTTAAAGCTTCGATGGCTTCGTTTATCTTACCCGAACGGACAAACCCCGCCACCCTTCTGAAACCTCTAGCCGCCGACGCGTCCCTGTAGTTAAGCTCCCTGAAAAAACTGTCGGTACGCGATAGCGGAACTTCGCTCTCGAGAAATAATTGTTTTCTGGCTTCCGAGTTCCTTATCCCTACAACGTGGTCTATTATTCTCACGGCTTCTTTCTTCCTGAGCTCAATGTGTTTTCCGGCTTCAGACAAAAGTATCGCGGCTGTTTTGATATGCCGGCTTCCGAAGCGCAATATTTCGGAGGCGCCCCTGGCATATACCACGCTTAGCCTTTTTTCGTCGGACTTTAGTTCCGCGTCCCGGCTGTCTATACTTTCGGCCAGTTTTTCGATATCTTCAATTATCCGGCCAAGACCTTCTTTGTCTTCCGGCCGGCCGGATATTGTATTTATCTTTTCAAGAATGCCCGAAATATCATCCAGGGCCTTTTCCATATTTCTCTTTTCCTCTAACTCGAAAGTTACGGTGGAATGCATTGACCTGAAATACGCCCACATGTTCTCGAACGTCACGTCTTTGCCCGCGCTGGCTTTATACACCACAGCCCTGCCTTTTTCCGGCCGTATTTTCGGAAGGAAACTCGAAGCCGCGCGGAACTTTTCTCGAAGTATGTTTTCCTTAACGCGATGCACGGCGTTGCCGATACCGTCAAGGCACCAGGAAGCCGCCGGTTCGTTTTTGGAGTCTAAAAGTTCTATTACCCTTGCCAGCTTAGCGGTCACAAAAGGCACAAGCTGTTCTGCCGCTTCTTGCCCCATTCTTACCGAAGAATACGAAGAAATAAAACTTTCTACTCTGTCCTCGAGTTCTCTTATCCCGCTCTGAGTTTCAGTTTCTGAAAGACCCCCTTGCATACGCTTTGAAACAAAGATCCTTATGTCTGTTTTTATAGACGCCAGTTCCTCAAAATAAGCGGACAACGCGGTGAGGTCTTTGTGAAGGCTTTCGTTATGGCCGATCTTTCCTCTCAGGACGTATGTTACCAGGCCTTTGCCGGTATCCCGGCCGGAAAACTTTATTAGCTTTCTCCTTGAAGCCTTGGCCAGCACCCTTTTAACGTCGCGTTCACCGAAAGATAGCCTTGTGCATGGCCCTGTTTGACGCCTGAGTATGCTTATTATGTCTTCCGAATTAAACCCGTCGTCGCCATGAAGAGAATTATCGCAAACAATAATGTCGGAAAGGTCTTCCAGGTCGCTTTCATAAGCGCCCTTGCCTTCGTTCGTTCCGTCGTAGAAAGTATTTCTGGTGTTTTCTCTGGTATCCTCCGCCGGGTATCGGCCTAAAAACGCCTCTATGCCCGCGCGATCCTGCTCGGAAGCATCTTTCCCCAACAGTAAGAGCCTTAGAACACGTTTTATCCGCCGGCGGCTGTTTACATTTTTCTCATAATCTTTCAGGGTTTCCAACACGGCCGGCGTAACGGTTATTATCCTGCCATGGCTTTCTTTTTTCCCAAGCTTATCGTCATCTACGGACCAGACAGGCGAAATGTCCCACCGTAATTTTTCGAACGGGTCAAGGCCCGCCCATTTCATTAAGATGTCGCCAAAATACCTTGCCTTGTCTTTTTTCTCAAAATACCTTAAGGCGTACCGGAACGACGCGTCAAAAGCCCTTCGTCCCGCCACGCTTTCTGTGGGGCAATTCATACCGTAAAGTTTTTCGAAGTCCCCGTGCGTATCCGAACCGGAGGTAACTAAAAGCGGGGAATTTTTATATTCATTCGCATTCAGTTTTTCAAGCAAACCCGACAATTTTTTTATCATTACGGGGGAAGCTGACGGATGCCATATTTCCATAAGCCCGAATCCGGGAAAAACTTGTCCGTCTATATGTATTTCCGAAAAAATGTTGAATATACGCTCAAGTTGCGGAATGTCCCATTTTTTTCGTACCAGAGGGTGCGCCGGGCCGCTTATGAACCCAGCGCCTGCCAGAAACACCATAGTTTCGTCAAGACCGGGGACAGAAGGGGTTTCTAAGGTTTCTACTTTGATCTTCTTCAGATAGCGGTTTTTGCACTTGTGTATATCCTTTACCCCGGAAGCCAAAATATTTTTACCTCCGGGGCCATATTTTCTGAATATCACTCTTGCCAAGTCTGTCCTTTTGGCCATGTCGAAAGGAAAAAGTTTTTTTATGTCGGTGTCGTCTACTTTTAATCCGGGATTTTCATTGTTGAATTTCTCTTTTATGAGAACCATCCTCTTTTTGGATATGTTCTGTTCCATATTTATTTTCAGGAGGACCTCTTTCCCGGAGGGATCGGAGAGCCATTCCAAAAAAGCGGCGGTTCCGCCTGTCCAGTAAGCGAGAAGATGCATTTTCCCGGCCGCGACTTTATCGGTGAAAACGGATATCTCAACTCCCGGAATTATTCTCATTCCCAAGATCTCAGCGGACTTTAGCGCCTCGACAACACCGTCAAAAGTATTATGATCGGTTATGGATATGGCCGAAAAACCTTTAAGCCAGTATTCCGTCACCAGATATTCGGGGGTAAATTGTCCGTCCGAGTGAATGGTATGCAGGTGGAGGTCTATTCTCCCTCCGTAATCGAAACTTCTTTCTATTTTCCCCAGAGACCAGAGATATCTTATCTCGGATACGGCCTCTCTGCGTTTATGGGGTTCTATGTCGGGATCGTTGGCTATGGCTTTAAGTTCGGCTATTCTTCTTTCAACGTATTCAGGGCTGTCTTGCTTTGGCGATAGCGGATCAAAAACCTCAATTTCGTCATTGCCGTCTATCCTGACGCTATATTGCCATGTATTTCCGGTAGCGGTTTCAGTTACCTCGAACGGTACTATCCATGAACCGGGGTTCCCGGACTTTCTGTCAAAACGGGCCTTTACTTCATGTCCCGGGTGCGGATTCAGCGTAAAACAAAGGTTTATATCGCCGATATTCTCAACCGACCCGACAATATATTTAGCGGTGAACTTTGAAAGGCCTTTTCTGAAAAGGGTGGGAGAGC
>CAYMBK010000098.1:0-4978 GCA_964388645.1 uncultured Planctomycetia bacterium
AAAGGTATTCCGTCCTGAACAACCCCACTCCTTTCGTGAATTCCGCGGATCCCCCGATCCTTCCTTCTTTTAAGGCAGCAGCTTCCTCAAGTGTATCGGCATTCGCGAGAAAATCCAGCTCTATGCCCATACCTCCTTTAATTCCGGGTTTTGACGCGTTTTGAGCGACATAATTGTTGAAACTCTTCTCCCTTATCGTCGCGTCAAGCATGGACTTGACAGATGCCAGGCTCGGGCTAAGAATAACTTCTCCGCTGCCTGTGTTGCCGGATCTTACTATCGCAAAACGGCTCATAGTATTCGAAACATCCCTTTCGTCAGGGGGCGGCAACATCGACGCCATTTTATCTATCCAGTCCTCTATTTTTTTCTCGAATTCCTCAGGCCGTGGAACATCAACGCTTATAACTGATATCCCGAGATTCTTAGCATACACCACCCAATGTGACGTAGCGCCGCCCTGGGCGGTCACTATCGCGTTGACGGGGTATTTGTCCTTCAGGTACTTTAGATATAGAGGCGTCATATCGTCAGCGAATATAACCCTCGGAACATCGTCGGGAAGCTCTTCATCCGCTGCACTTACGGTCTTTAAGCTCGTCGTCCTCTCCCAGTAATCCTCGTCAGGATAATGTACCCAAAACCAAAACTGGCTGAAACATTCCACCAGGGTCTCATTATTCCCGATCATCCCCACCGCGAAATCATAATTTCCACCATCATCTTTGATATGCTCCTGCTGCTGTCTGATATTATCAAGGCTTTGATCCAGTCTGGATCTGACATGATCCATCAGTCTAAGCTTAAACTCTTTTACCGTAATATTCCCGTTATCCAATTCGCCTATCATATCATCCGTTCGCGCGGACATATCATCAAGCGTGCTCAGAGCAAACTTTAGTCGGGCCCCCTGCTCTATTTCCCTTACTCCTCTTCTGACCTTTGCCATCGCATCGGTTATCCTTTTTTTAAGATGATCTCCGTGCAAAGGTTTCATCTGAGGATATTCCTTTATGGAAAATCCTTCGGAAATAAGTTTTGTCATGATACCGGAAGTCGTATAGCTTGGTATCGTCGCCTGGCCGGCGTAGTTACGATCCCTTGAAGCAAGATGAAACTTAAATTTCTCACTGTCAATGTTTTCGTTAAAACGAAAACTATATATCCGCATAGAATACTCTCTATGTAAATCCTCCCCCCGGGCGCCTTCCCTTGCGGGTTCTACATGACGAAGTGAGAAATTATACCTCATCTTACACTTCATCTTGGAACCGGCGGCGAAACCCGCGACTATGCTTAGAACTCTCTCATCTATGCCGTCCCGGTCTCTTGTGGCGATGATAACATCCCTCTCTCCGGCAAAAGCAACGCTAAAATTCTCCGGGTCCTCAAATGCCGAGGTTTCTTTCAGTTCGTTTATTTTTCTCCAATTCTTTGCAAAATGTGTGGATTGTGACAAAGGTATCCCCGCTACGCGTCCGATGTTGGCTATTTTCCGCCAAAGGCGGAATATCCATTTAGAATGCGGCACATAATCCACCGAAATGCCGCATCTATCACATATGTTAGAAACGTAACGGTTCCAGAATACCAGTACGAGAACGATCATCCCAGCCGCTACCAGCACCGAGCCCCCACTCAAAAACCAGAACATCCCGAAAGAAAACATACTTCCGGAAAGGCCCCCGGAAAATTCCTCCGGGCTCTTTCCGGGCTGTTCCTGTTCTTTTTCAAGCGACCATTGTTCCAACATTTTCTTACATTCAAGTATCTCCCCATGACTTCTACTAAAAGGAAGAAAACCCGCGGCAAGAAATTCCCTCTCTATATTCCTTTCCTTCAGTGCCTGGGAGTATTGTCCGTACATTTCCCACAGTCTCCGGCCGTTCATCTCTGTCAATATCGCTGTAAGTTCTCCCGGCCTTTTACCAGATTCAAGGAGTTCCGAAATTATACCCGTATGCCCCTGCACCAAAAGGTAGATAAGCCAATCCGCGGCATTTCTTATATCTTCACTTTTCATTTCAAGGACATCCATATCCTCGGGCGCCTCGATCTTCACTGCCGGTATACCCTTTCGGGCCAGCAAAAGCAAAGACTGTCTGTTCTCATCTTCTATAAAAGGCGCTATCTTGCCGCTCAGGATGATTTCCAACCGCTGAACCAACCCCGCGCTCTCAGTATCCACTTTATGTAAAGCCCGGTAGATGTCCTCGAGCTCCTTTTGGGACCCGAGTATGGTTTTGGCGGCATCAAACCTTTCCCGAGGCCATCTTGATACCTCTCTCAGAACATAAGTATCAAAAAAAGCCTTCTCGAGCACACTTTCATATTCCGGGCCTTCAAGAACGTAAACACCCAGGCATCTGACATAACCGTCCACGCTGTTATTGTAAAGATCAAGATTCCTGGCTGAACGCGCTTTCTCTTCCTCGGACAGGTCTTCAAGCGCATACGAGCCCTCAAAATGGCTTGAAAGTATCGAAAGGTACAGTGCATAAAGCTCCGCGTCGCTTCTGCTCTGAAAGATCTTTTGGTAAACATCTATCTTGTGGGCGATATCGGTCGACTTTTCCTTAGCCGCCTTTTCCATTTCGGACCTTATCCCGTCGGTCCTGCGCCAGCGATATTCCCATGTTGCCTGGAACATCCTTTCGACTTTTTGAGCCTCCGCTACAACAGCGTTTATCTTGTCATTAGAATCAGACGGCGCGCCCGGGAGCATAAGATTGATGTCCGAATGAAAAGACGATATTTCTTTCTTTATCCGGGCAAAGTTATCCGCGGTGACCCCGGCTTTGATAGCGTCGGTTATTTCCCTGAACTTTTCGGCGACGTAGAGCAATTTGGCCCTAAAAATGACGCTTTCCAAGAACCCCCCAAACTCGCTGTCCTGTTCCTCGTCTCCTGGCATATCAGCGTTTAACACGCGTTTCAACTGCAGCCGAACATTCGCAGGTGTAGGCTCAGCTTTTCTCGCCGCTATCATCCGCGCCATATCATCTTTAAACTCATCCGATACCCAAAGCTCCGTTGGTCGCCCGGGGCTTGTCATGGAATGTTCCCGCCTCTGCCGGGATTTCCGGGCGGGAGCGTGTTTTTCCATCTGGCCTATCATGAAATTTTCGAAAACAGCCGGCGACATCTTGCCGCTCATAACGCCCATGCCGTATATTCCGACAAGCTCGTTATAACGGTCCCTGTACCTTACGATCCATCTCCCGCATATGTCCCTTACTTCTCTTTTTCTTAGCGTCTCAAAGATCCTAGTGCAGAGCTCCCCGGCGAGGGCCAGCTGCTCGGATCCGTTCAATTTATCCTGAAAAAGGGCTTCCACCGGCAGACTATATCTTCCGGAACCTAAGATCTCCCTGTAAGGCCCCGCTTTATTCGTGAGAACGGCGATATAAGGCCTTTCTTTACCTTCCTGTGCTTTTGGCATCACAACAAGATACGAAAGGCGATTTTCCTTCATCAACTCCGTCAGGCCGCTAGTGTGGAATCCACCGGTTATAAGAACGGCCACTCTTTTTCCCTTATTTTTCATACGACTGAGGGTTCTGTCTATCATCGCCCTATTCCGTCTCTCGGCTGTATCGTAGAACCTCATGGCATCGGGAAGGTTTCTGAAAACATCGTGTATCTCCCTCATGATCCTCAAAGGAATACCGTGTTTCTCGGACATGCTCCTGAAAAACGAAAGAAAAACGTCACTGTCCGTCCTTTCCATTTTCTCGATAAGCGATATATGCTCCTTCCTGGAGAGCTCCATGCTGTAGAGCTTTCTTATCAAATAGACCGTACGTGAGACCTCGTAAAGTTCTCTCTCTTCGTCATTACGGAAAAAAAGTTCTTTTACTTCATCATCAAATCTTTCCGCTTCATCGTAAAGACGGAATATATTCACAGATTCGTACAAGCCGGCATATTCGGCGAACCTTACAAGATCACGGTATGCATCGGCCTTTATTGCCTGGGCTTCGGCGAGGCCCAGAAGAAAATCATGGAAATCGGCCTGGGAGATCTTGTTTTCGCTGAAAGCCAGGGTTTTTATGAGCAATACTTTCAACTCCTCCTCTTCGATCTCTCTGCTAAGCTCGTTTATAAGAGCTTTCCTCTGGCTGTTGGCTTTCGAAAAATCGATAGTTGCTTCCAGCCTGACAGACTCAATAAGTTTGGAAAGTTCAGGGTAGGATCCGGGAGAAACCCGGGGCCGGGCCTCAATATCTCTTATGCTTCGCCAATAATCCCCGAAACTCATTTCACCGTCACGATGAAGCCTGCCGTTACGTACCACGGTTAGCAATTCTTCCGAATAGACTTTTTCGGATAACATCTCGATATGCTTTTCCAGGCTTTCTATGCTCTTAAGACACCGGTCCCGCGCCTCTACGACATTACGAAGCTCCTCAAGATTTGCAAGGTAAAGATCCCTGTCCTCTATGCCAAAAAGCTCAACTTCATCCCTGTCATGAGTTATGGCGAAAAACTCGCCCGCGCTCATGCGCCCTTCTTTCATGAGCTCCGCGGCTGTTTCATTCCGTATAGACGTATCGGGAAAAGTTTTCAGAAAAGAGGTGTCCACCATTCCGGAAGCACCCTCTATGGCTATAAGATCCAGATCGTAGCTTGTGACCAGAGAATCCAACAGGCGGGCGATGGAATACTGCGCTGACAAAGAAGCATGTGAATCCTGTATGTGGATCACCGTTCTCTCGCCGCCGCTGGTTTCTGTATGTTCGATCTGGCCGGCATCCCGGGGTAGTTCTATCGGCGAACCGTTTATAACTACACGGGAAGAAGATCCGTTTTCCGGACAAGGCCACGCGGAAGGGCCGTTTCCAGCCCAAATGATCTGCTGATAAAGGAAAATGAACGTAAGGAAAAAACTTATGGCTTTAACTGAAAGGATATGCCTCTTTTTGAATCCGGATGTTCCTCGAGCACAATTCTCTTTTTTGGAAGATTTTGAAGTAAA
>CAYMBK010000099.1:0-8175 GCA_964388645.1 uncultured Planctomycetia bacterium
CTTTTTGGGGATAATATTTTTTCATTTACCACTGCTCCTTGCCGACAGGTTCTCCCCAATCCATCTCTTTTTGCCTATGTTTCTTAGGCAATTTTGAAACAAGAACTTTTAACTCATATTTTTTCCGGATTTTTTTTACGGGACGTACGATTATTTTTGAATCAACAGTAGTAATTTCAACGTAATTGCCGATTTTTATATGAGCTTTTTCGAGAATATCTTTTGAAAATCTCAAGCCTTGAGAATTACCCCATTTCTGCACCTTAGTTATCATTTTCCCTCCTTTCTAAGTATATACTAAGTATATACCGAGAAAGGATGTTTGTCAAATAACACTATCTCTCAAAAATCAAGCTAAATATCCCTTGGGAACTCGTCCTGCTTCGCCCAGCAGCAACTTGAACAACCGGCAGGTTTTCGCAGAGATTTCATATAAAGAAGTTCTAAAATCGGATAGATAGGCACGCCAAAAAATAAATGGGGACCGTTTACCTGTTTTTACAATTACGACAAAATATTATTAAAATAGATTTAAAATATTCATTTCAAAAAATTTCTCTAAAGCTAGTCCTGATGCTCCGACAAGTATTATCTTTGACTCCGGATACTACTTTTTGAATTTTTGTGACCCTTTTATTAAAAACGCGGATTCAAATAAATGTTGATATGTAGCAAGGGTCGTTGTGTTCCCGGCGTCAGCTAATTGACCGAGCATTTTTGTATACGAAAGGCCCTGTCTGCCGTATTCACAGGCCAAAATAAAAAGTTGTCTGAGTAGTGCCGGTTTTTCTACTCTATTGGGCATGAGAATATCTTTAGATAATGTTGTTTCAATCAATGGATCTCTAAGATAATTACCCCACCTTCAATCATCTTTTATAAGTGAAGCGGCTCCCGGATAACCTCCAAAGTAAATAAAATCCTCAAATTCCCGATTAAAGCATTCTTTGACTTTTTTTGTGTTCTTCACTGCCCTTCTCGCTTTTTCCCAATTTTCTTCTATTCCTAAAATTGAAGGTGGTGCAAGTAGATCAGGTGCGTAATATATATTAGGATGTTTTTAACTCTGTAAGAACTTGTCTTATCGCTGTTGTCTTGCCGACTTGCCTGGGGCCATTAATAATCTGTGTGAATTGTCTTTTTTCCCGATCTTTGCAATATATTTTTTGTTTCATCTCTTTTAAATGATGGTGGTTGCATAAATAATTTCCTTTTACTCGATCTGTTGAGTAATTTTACTCACAACATTAAGTAGTATATGCTTAAACATGCGAGGAGCCAAATTCTCATACAAATATTCTATCAAGTAGAGTATAACCTTGCCTACACAGGCATTCCAACTCTGGAAAAAATCGCTATCTATTCATCTTTAAAGCTCATAGGTCCCCTTCCATAACCCGTCGAAAAACTTTTTTGCGTTAATTCCGAGGAACCGGTTGTTGTAGCCGCCTTCCTGCACTACAAGTTTAGGAGCGCGAATGGACGCTATCATTTTGCCGTTCTCTTCAAAATCCTTACTTGAAAGATCCCATGTGCCGGTTGGATCTCCTTTGGCCGTATCAAGCCCCAGAGATATTACTAGGAATACGGGATCATGATCCCTTATGGTCCTCAAGGCCCGCCCGAGGGCCTGCCGGTATTGCTCGGGCGTTATTGTTTCTTGCAGTGGGAAGTTATGGTTATATCCATATCCGTTTCCCGCGCCTTTTTCATTTCCGAATCCCGAAAAATACGGGTAGGTAAAACTCGGATGGCCGTGTATTGAAACTGTAAGAACATCATCCCTGTCATAAAATATTTGCTGCTGACCGTTGCCATGGTGATAATCAATATCAAGCATTGCCACTTTACCAAACGAGGACAAATATTGGGCGGCTATTGCCGCGGAATTAAAGTAGCAGAATCCGCCGAAAGATTTTTTTTCGGCGTGATGGCCCGGGGGCCTTACTAGCGCATATGCTATACGGTTAACCCCTTCGGTAAGTTTTTTGGCGGCGGTCATTGCGCAGTTAACAGCGTGTTTAGCAGCCGCGAAGGCGTTACTACTCAAAGGTGTGAAAGTATCGATACAGTAGTACCCCGCCCTCACGGGTAGCTCTTTGGGCGGTTTTGACGTGTTTCGTATCGGAAAAACATACGGATATACAAGCTCTTCCGGGGAAAGAACTTCGCAGATCTTTTTAAAGTAATTAACGTATTCAGGGTCATGAACGGTTTCAAGGCACTTGTCTGGATAAATTTTTGGGTCATCCTTTAAGAAAAGTATATTTTTCTCGAGATGCTTCAGGATGGATTTTATTCTTACAGGAGCTTCAATATAGCCCTTCTCCCGAACGTTATGTATAGAATGTTTGTTGTTAACCACAAGATAAATTTTTTTATCCGCCGGTATTTCTTTCTCGACCGGAACGGTGGTTTCACTTGAGATGTATTTTGGAGCCCTCTTCTGAACTGGATCGTCGGTAAATGAGTCGACAACCATGTCGATATACTGCACAGGACAAACACCGGCATACTTACGTTCAAGTATCGCCCGCACTATCTTTTTCGCGGTGTCGCGTTTAAATGGTTGATCTCGCCCCAGGGCGTCAAGCACAAGAAATGGAGGATTATCTTCTCCCTCCTTAAGAGGCGTTTCGTACCTAGTGTTAATTATCGGCGTTGCGCCGTAGTTCTCATAAAACCGGAGACGCGACTTGTTCTGCTTCAATGTCGCGGCATCTTTACACAATAAGGGATCATCCGGTAGACATTCCATAAAAAGCCCTATGCTTTTCAAAAGCACGGCCTCTTCGCGTATGCGTTCATACAAGGCGCTGCCGATGCCTCGACCCGTCTGATACTTCGCGGCAGAAATGAAATCAAGGTAACAAAAATCCAGATCAGGAACGTGAAAAAGTAAAGCAAACCCCTTTACCCTGTTCTTAAAATCATCCGCCACGAAAAGTATTGACCGAAATCTGTATTTAAGGGGGTTTTTCAACTGTTCGGGAATTTCCTGTATTTCATTTTCGCTTAAAAGTGAAAATTGCGCCCGCAATATATCTTGAACCTGAGAAATGCAATCCCTGTCCTGAGGTAAAGTATCGTCATAGACTAGTCTTATTCTAAACATCAGATTAACCTCCACTTTTGATATCACAGTAAGCATTATTATAGCATTATCGACATACAGTTTCTAACCGTACTTACCCAGGCTTCGCCAACTTTTCCATGACAGTAACATTCAGTTTTCCGCGGGTACATCACCGCTGTCACTACGAGGAGGTGCCAACGGCCCCGACGAAGTGCTCTCAGATAATATGAAAACGTATTCTGTATTTTTGAGCGTATCTTTTGTTGGGATCGCTCCTCCCGACTCCGTCGGGTTCGCGATGACCGTGGCGAGAGTTCTAGCGGATAACTGCACTGTTGCAATATGTCACATTTGAGGTCTGACCCCGAGGAGTTGACAGTTTTATGGCGTCTCCCGGCGGTAAACAACCTCGCCTTTACGCACTATTCCAAGCTTATCGCGCGCCTTCTTCTCTATGTATAAGGGATCCTCGCGCATCTTCTCTATCTCTTCTTGAAGAGCGACGTTGTACTCTTCAAGAAGAGATATCCTTTTTCTATACAGTTCTCTTTCCGCCTTAAGTTCCTGTAGTTGTGAAAAACCCGGCAAAAACAAGGCTGTAAGGACCGCGGCGCCTATTCCAAAATAAAGCGTTAACCTCGTTTTTCCCATACGCTGCTGCCATAAACCGCTTTGTTTCCAAGAGTTTCCTCTATCCTCATAAGCTCGTTGTATTTACATATCCTGTCAGTACGGCATGTCGAACCTGTCTTTATCTGCCCGACCCCCGTGGCGACGGCGATATGGGCTATGGTAGTATCCTCGGTCTCTCCCGATCTATGCGATATGACCGCGGTATATCCGGCTTTCTTGGCCATGTCGATCGCCGCGAAAGTTTCCGTAAGCGTACCTATCTGGTTTACTTTTATGAGAATGGAGTTAGCTATCCCTTCTTTTATGCCTCTTTCGAGCCGTTGTGTGTTCGTGACAAAAAGATCATCCCCGACAAGCTGAACCTTACCGCCTATTTTCCCGGTAAGCTGTTTCCACCCCTGCCAATCGTCTTCGGCAAGGCCGTCTTCTATGGATACTATTGGGTATTTAGAGGCCCACGCTTCATAGAAGTCCACCATATCCGCTGCCGTTTTCTCCGGTGACGCCTCCGCGCTCAGGATGTATTTGCCGTCTTTGTAGAATTCACTCGAAGCGGGGTCGAGAGCTATGGATATGCCGCTGCCTGCCTTATAACCCGCTTTCTCAATGGCTTTCAGTATGACCTCTACCGCTTCTTCGTTGGACTTTAAGTCCGGGGCGAAGCCGCCTTCATCCCCTACGGATGTTGAAAGCCCGTCGGATGAGAGTATTTTTTTCAGGCTATGGAAAACTTCCGCGCCCATGCGCAATGCCTCGCTGAAAGAAGAAGCTCCCAAAGGCATTATCATGAATTCCTGAAGGTCTACATTGTTATCGGCGTGAGATCCGCCGTTTATTATGTTCATCATGGGAACGGGAAGTATTCTCGCCTCATCGCCTCCCAGATACATGAACAAAGGAAGCTCTCGGGAGACGGCAACTGCCTTCGCCGCGGCCATGGAAACGCCGAGAATAGCGTTCGCTCCCAGGCGGCTTTTGTTAGGCGTGCCGTCGAGGGCTATAAGTTCTCTGTCCAGCTTTTCCTGCTGGGAAGCATCCATGCCTACGGCCTTTTTCGCGATCTCGCCGGTCACATTATCTACGGCCTTTCTTACTCCTTTTCCCATGTATCTTCCCTTGTCACCGTCTCTCAGCTCAACGGCCTCGTGTTCCCCGGTTGACGCTCCGCTCGGAACCGCGGCTCTTCCTAAAGAACCATCCTCTAATATAACATCCACTTCTACGGTGGGATTTCCTCTAGAATCAAGTATTTCCCTGGCTTTCACCTGTTTTATCCTCTCTGACATCGTTTCCTCCTTAAAGTTACGCTCCTGTAAGAACCTTGACTTTTCTTCCCTCTATTTTAAGTTTACCTTCGGCAAAAAGACGTATGGCCAGTGGATATATCCTGTGTTCGATCTCGTGTATTTTTTCCTCAAGTGATTTTAGGGTGACGCTTTCCTCTATGTCAAGCGCTCTCTGGATTATGATGGGTCCTGAATCTACTCCTTCGTCCACAAAATGCACTGTTACGCCGGTAACTTTCACCCCGTAATCAAAGGCGTCGGCTATCCCCGAAACCCCCTTAAAAGAAGGCAAGAGCGCCGGGTGTATGTTGATTATCCGTCCATAATATTCTTTCACGAACTTTTTGCCAAGAACCTTCATGAACCCCGCAAGCGCGATAAGGTCTATTTCTTTCCTGACGATCTCTTCCCTGATAAGGGCGTCAAACTCTTCTCCGGACATTGATCCCTTTTCGATGACCACGGCCTCTATGCCGGCTTTTCTGGCCTTATCTAAAGCCGGAGCGCTCCGATCGTCGCTTATAACAAGCGTCACACGCCCCGGGCCGATGTCCCCCTCAGCCTGGGCATCTATTATCGCCTTCAAGTTGGTTCCTTTCCCGGAAACCATTACCGCTATTTTTATCTCTCCTGCCATCTCCGCTCCGTGTTAAATCGCCTTTATCACTTTAGTAGGGCATTTCGCGGCTATCGCCGCTATCTCTTCCTGCTTTTCCTGTTTTGATATGTCTTCCCTCGAAAGAGCGTCCTTAACACTAAAAAAACCTTCTTTTGATATCTTCTCGCATATGCCGCAGGCTATGCATCCTACACCGCATATTTTCCTGACCCTCAACGCTCCGTCGTGAGAACTGCAAGCTACATAAAAAATCTTTTCGTTCTTTTTCTCAGCCATGCTTATTATTCCCCTGGGGCAGGCGGCAGCGCACTTGCCGCATCCCGTACATTTTTCTTTATCAGGTTCCGGAAGCCCGTTAATTATCTTTAACGCCCCGAACGGACACGCCCTGACGCAATCACCCAGCCCCATGCATCCATACTCACATTCCATGCCGCCCGAAAAAACAAGCGCGGCGCCGCGGCAGGTCTGTATCCCGTTATATTCCGCTATCAAAGGCTTATTATCGCTCTTGGCTGAACATCTCACCAGCGGAAAATATGAGACCTTCTCTCCTCCTTCCTTCCCGAGTATTCCTAAAAGCTTTTCTTGTGTGTCTTCTCCAAGCACTCTGCACTTTAGAGGATCTTCGTCCCGGGTTATGAGATTCTCAGCGAAATCGTGGCAGCTGAGATACCCGCAAGCTCCGCAGTTAACATGAGGTAAAAGTTCATACACCTCAAGTATCTTAGGATCCTCTTTTACTTTAAATCTTTTATCGGCGAACGCGAGAACTATCGCGAAAAAAACCGACAGAAATACCATGCTTAAAACAGCCGCTATAACCGGATTCTCCATGCTCTACCCCGTAACAATGCCGTCCTTTCGGCAGTTTTCCTATCCGCTGATGATCCCGCCGAAACCCATAAAAGCAAGCGCCAGCATGCCGGCCAATATTAAAGTTATCCCGGCGCCTTTCAGAGCTTCCGGGACTTCGGCAAATTCAAGTTCTTCCCTTATCCCGGCCATAAGTACCAGGGCAAGGGTAAACCCTACTCCCGCGCCCAGCCCGAAAACAACCGCTTCAAGAAAATTATAATTCCTGAGCACCATAAAAAGCGTAAGCCCCAGTATAGCGCAGTTTGTAGTTATAAGCGGTAAAAATATCCCGAGAGCTTTGTAAAGCGCCGGCGAGATCTTCCTCACTACCATTTCCACAAACTGCACAAAGCTGGCAATGACTATTATAAAAGTGACATACTGAAGAAATACCAGATCACGCGGCACAAGTATATAGTGGTATATCAACCACGTAAAAGTAGCGGCCATGGTCATAACAAAAGTCGTAGCCATGCCCAGGCCTATGGAACTTTCCAGTTTATTAGATACGCCTATAAAAGGGCATATCCCCAGAAAATAGGTCAGAACAAAATTATTGGTCACGCTCGCCGCCACAAATATCAATATCAGATTTTCTATGTTCATCCGGCTTTTCCCCGCGTCTTAATTCCTTTTTACTTTACCCGGCCTTTCCCTTATTCTTTACCAATCCGTCTATCACATTAAAGACCCCGACCATAAGGCCCAGAGTGATGAACGCCCCTGCCGGCAAAACCATAACTATCCACCTGGTAAACCCCTCCGCCATGACCTTTATCCCGAAAACTGATCCGGAGCCAAGAAGCTCTCTGCACGACCCCAATATTATGAGTGCCCCTGTAAACCCGGCTCCCATCCCCAATGCGTCCAGAAAAGACCTCGCCGGGTTATTTTTGGAAGCGAACGCTTCAGCCCTCCCGAGGATCACGCAGTTAACTACTATCAGGGGAACATACGGTCCCAGGGCCTTGCTTATTTCGTAAAAATTGGCCTTAAGGAAATAATCGGCCGCCGTGACAAATGTGGCTATTATGACGGTATACATGGGTATACGCACCTGGGGCGGTACAAATTTCCTGATAGAAGAAACTACCACACTTGAAGATATGAGTACAAAAGTGGTTGCCATACCCATAGAAAGCCCGAAAATAGATTTTGTGGTAACGGCCAGCGTCGGACACATCCCGAGCACCTGGACAAAAACGGGGTTTTCTTTCCACAGGCCCTTTAAAAGATCTTTTTTCATCACTCCTGTCCTTTTATATTCTTTCGGAGATCTTTTATGCGGTCATTGAGCATATTCACGACCGCTCTTGAAGAGATCGTCGCTCCGGTTATCGCTTCCACCTGATATGGTTGCTCAGGTTTTTTGTTCTTTACGTACTCTATGTCCCTTGTTACAGAAAGTGCCGAAAACTGGTCTTTGAAAGGCCCCGCTATCTCGGCGCCGAGCCCGGGCGTCTCCTGTGACTCCAGGACTTCCATCCCCGTCATCTTAGTTATCCCTGTATTCACCCCCGCGATCACCTGTATAAGGCCCTGATATCCGTTACCTGCAGCCGTAAAAGCATATCCCAGGGCTTTCCCGTTTTTTCCCCTTACATCAAAAACTCCCTCTATGGGCGTTGCGGTTATTTTTTCGGCTTCGGGAAAAAGGTTCTTGATCCCGGCCTGCTCGGCCTTTTTCATGTTCTCTGTTATTT
>CAYMBK010000100.1:0-5679 GCA_964388645.1 uncultured Planctomycetia bacterium
TTCATATCCTTTTGAGATATAGGCCATGCCAGCCAGCCTTACTATCAAACCGGCCAGGATATCCTGCGCGAGTATGGCAAGCGTGGTCATCAGCGCGACCACGAAAAGAGCCGACGCCACCAGTGTTTCAGTGGTGGAAAAACTCCCGGAAACAATATTCGTCGTCATATACACGCCCCATGTCATAAAAAGAGCAGTAACGCCGGGCAGAAAACCCTTCTGATAGAAGCGATGCATGGTCCAGCTGCCCTTTATGAATTTTTGTCCGCTTGAGAACAACCATTCTTCGCTTACGTTGTGGATGGTTTCGGGGATCAGCGACCTGTCCGTGATCTCTTCGGTAAGCTCCTGCGGTCTTATAGGCGCTATCTCGGCTTCATCTTCAGTGGGCAGTCTTACTCCGTGAAGCATGAAAGTTTCCTGTCCGCTGATATCAGCCGCAGATAGATGCTCTCCAAGCGCTTTTTGCCATTCCGGCATTCGGAGAGAAGAAGCGGTCCCCCGCTGTACGGCTTCAGGACCTATTTCAACATTTACAAGTTTCACCTTTTGCAAGAGTTCCGCGGGCATGGTTCTTGTCATTGCAGGATAAAGTTGTTCCGTAACGAATATCGCTTCGATCGAATCGGCCGGGAGAGACTCAAATGCCAGGGTCAATCCACGGGAGTCCACTTTCTGGGTAGCCCGGTCCCTCAGCTCGTCAACGCTCTCGGTAGTTCTCATAAGAACAAGAGCGGTGCTTTGCAATCTTTCCTCAACAGTATCTTTACCGTATCTATCTATGTTCCGTTCTACACCGACCTCTTCTTCTCTTTCAGCGGTGACGTATATCGGGCTGCGGTCCGCGTCTTCTCCATACGTGAGTTCATTGGCCACTTCAGCTAGATAAGCCGTATATTCCTGTTCGATCTCACCCGGGGCCAGGGTCTGATACCATTGGGGATATTTCTCCGACATTGAGGCGTAGAACTCAGTACGGTCCATGACCTCAGATATTACTGCTATGGCCCCTTCGTCCAGTCCGAGCCTCTCGTCGGGGCTTCTCATCGCTGTTATACCGCGCCTTTCAAGTTCTCCTGCGCCCAAGATGCCCTGCCGAAGAATAGACGCCAATATTTCTGATGCTTTTAGATGTTTAGTCGCTATTTCGCGTGTCCTGATACCGCGGACCATGATAGAGCCCGCTATTATCAGACCTGTTATGACAGCGCCCGCAATGGCAACTCCGATAATACCCGCGGGAGATGAAGCCGCCTGCGCGTAAGAGGCTGAACTCTCACCCATAGCCTGTGCCGGTCCTACCACACCCAGAAAAGCTACAACCGCGCCAGCGGTCACTACCCTGGCCACCAAGCCTTTCAAAGAGGAAAGTATAATTCCCGGGACCCTGGTGATCAACGAGGTGTCCGGGACATCCACCGCCGCCGGTTCTGTTGAGGCAACTCCTGGTTCTGAAGCAAGCGCAAGCTCCATGAAAGCATATCCCGGGGTCTCTATTCCGGCGTTAAGCGCTATCGCCTTATCATATGCCGAGATAGCTTCTTTGAATCTACCAGTTTCGGCAAGACCGCGGCCCTTGATAACATATACATCGGCAAGGAACCCATTTATGACAGCAGCCATACCCGGGTTCTCGCGTCTCATCATATTCAGATATCTTATGGCTCCCGTTATTTTATCCCGGGCAAGGCGGCCGTCGACTTCTTGTTTTATCAGGGCCGTCTTCTCTTCCCTGGACATAGCCCTTAAAGCACTTCTTGTTTGCCTGAGGTCGGAACGTAGGGCCCGGGATATCTGATATTCTCTTTCCGCGGATATTTCAGGAAAACCAGTAACTATCTTTTGAGCCAGGGCAAGCATGGATCGGGACAACTTATAATTTTCCTGTGAGTATCCCTGGTCCCGTTGTCTAGAAGCGGCTTCTCTCAGTTCCCCGACCATGTCGGACAGACGGTCCCCGATCGATGCGTCAATGATGTTAAGTTTAAGGACGAAAGTTATAATACTGGAACCTTGCGCCAGGTCTTCCGGGGAGACAAGACCGTCATTGTCTCTTGAGAGCAGTGATCCCGCCCGGGCCAGAAGTCTACCGACGAACGCTACCTTTTCCCTGCTTACACCTGGCGCTGACGCGGGAGTAAGGAGAAAATGTCCGATGTCATACCGGAAGGCCCTCCCATAAGCTGACATCGCGGCGGAAGTATTCCCGGCGTTCCATTGCCTGTCACCATCCCGAACCAGCACTTCAGCCCGCATGGTCTTAAGGGAAGAAGTTAGTTTCGGATCCAGTTTTTCCGCTCTTGTAATACTCAGCAGCGCTCTTCTCGTATCTTCATTCTCCATGTGGGCCGCGGCTATATCCATTTCAACGCGGGCTAACTCATCCCGGGTGCTGGCGGTTATGTCTTCTATGTCTTTTTCCGCTCTTAGTATGGATGCGCGTATGTTATCCGGTTCCATTTGCCGCTCGATCATTCTCCGGATATTATCCAGCCTTCCTTCCGGCACCCCATCAAATCTTTTCAGCTGTTCCTCTACAAAAGCGGCTTTGTCCTGGGGCGTCATTTTTTCGGTATCAGCCAGTGTTTTACGCATGCTTTCTATCCTGGCAAGTAACGGAGAAGCCCGCGGGTCCGGTTTAGAAGAAAGCATGTTCCTGGCCCGCGTAAGCTCGAGTACCGCCTGAGACGCGTATTCTTTTCTAAGTTCAGGGGTTTCAGCAGCCTTCGTCTGTTGTAACAGGCGAAGACCTTCTGCCCTTGCGTCAATTACATCCTGTTCAGATTCTGGAGCGAAGGCCCATGCCATTGACTTATCCCGGTGTCTTTTGAGCACATCCACAGCGGTTTCCGGGGTTTTACCCCTCAACTCTTTTACCATGGCGGCGTGCATTCCAAGAAGAACGCGTTGGCTGTTCTCCCGGACAGCCGCGGAGCCTGAATGAAGTTTTCTCGCGGCCTCAACACCGGTCTGGACCCATTTCTCCTCCGCGGATGGGGCAACCCCCTCGGAAAGATCGCCCGGTTCCGTACCGGAAGCATGTGCTTTTACAAGTCCTTCCAGTATGTCATCACCAAGGGGCCTTTCTTCAGGAATGGTCATCTTTACTATATTAACGGCTTCCTCAAGCTCGTCATCGGTCATAGATCCTGCCCGAGCGGCGTCTATGCCCGCAAGATAGGGGTACATCAGCATGAAGGATTGTCTTTGTGCCTGCAGAACTATTTTGTCGATGTTCGCTAAAGCCTCCTCCGGAGACATGTCCACAAGTATCTTCGTAGTAGGCCCTTCGACATCCGCAAGCTCCCCGGCCATGGCATCTTCGGTATCAGCCCTTGCCATGGCCACGAACTCCATGTCCGGATGTTTTTCCCTGGCCTCAGCAAGCTTTTCATCATCAACTCCGACCATGCCGATAACGGCCACCTTGGGGAAATTTTTCGCGTAACTCTCTCTGGAGGCCAGTCTAGCTTCATCAAGCGCTTTTCTTTCCCTATTGTTCTTCGACTCTTCGATCGCTGAGTCATACGCCCGGTCAAGTTCCGCGTATTGGCGCCGGGTCAACGGCCGGTCCACCGCGGCCGAGGTAAGGGCTGAGATAAGATCGCGCTTCTGGTACGAGTTAAGACCGGTGGCGCGCATCAAGGCCATGAGCGTCCGGGAATATGCATCCAAATGCGGGGCTTTGGAAGAAGCCACCGTCTCTATGATGCCGGAGGCAAGGGCATAGTTATCCGTTACACTTAAAATGGTAAGGATATTGGCCATAACGCCTGCGTACAACTCAGTATCTTCGGCAAAAGATCCGGCCGCCAGTGAGATTATCTTCTCCGCGGATCTGGCTAGACGGGCGTTATCCGGTTCCTGTCTTAGGGGTCCGGCCAATATTTGAGATGCTTCAATTATCCTGCCGCCGGAAATGTAGGCCTCGCTAAGGCGGGCTATAAGTTCCGGGTTACCCGGATCTTTTTCCAGGGATTCTTCCAGGGCAGGTATCATCTCCGGGGCATCATCAGCGGTCAGATCCGCCAGGGCTATTACCGCAGGGGAATATGAGGGATCGATGGCTCTGGCGCTTTTAAGCGCCGCCTCGGCTTCGGAGGCCTGTTCTGTCGAGCGGTAGAGCTCAGAGAGACGCGTATATCCTTCGGCCCTCTGACGCGTGGATAGATCGGCCTGATCGTCATCCAGGAGAGCCTTTAGCTTTTCGGTCATGGCTTCCGTTCCGGGAATATCGGAACCGGCCATGAGAGAGAGAAGCTCCATCCTGCGCCCGGCAGTGAGCTCCGGGACAGCAAGCGCGGAATCCGCCTGTTCGGCGGCTCTCCTGTCAAGGCCCCTTTCCGAATAATACGCCGAAACTCTTTTTGCCCAGCCGGGCAGTTTTCGATTAAGGAACTCAAGGGCCTTTACGGATATAGTCCACCTCGCTGTTATTGACGCCACAGCCATAAGGCCGGATATCCATCCGACATTCATTACTCCTACCGTTGCTATAGCCAACCCGCCTGCCATACCTCCGTATTTCAGGATGTTTGAGGCCATGCGCTGGGCCCTGTGTTCAAGAGGCACGCCCCCATGGCCTGATAGTTTACCAAACGTCTCCCTGGTCTGAGCCCACAATTGTTTACCCAGAGGCTGTTCGGCCATGGCCCGGGCTTTTTCCCCTCGTTCCTTTTCCCTGGCCGCTGTCTCCTCCTGGCGTCTTTTGTCGGAGGCGATCTTTTTCATCCGCATTGCTCTGGCAGCTCCCGCAAGGGCCTCTGCTTTGGGCTCCCCGCTAAGGGAGCGTGACATGCGGCTATATATCCCTATGGCAGTATCCTGGTCCCCCGACTCAACGGCGGCCGATGCTATCTTTAAAAGAATGGCTGATCTACCCATATCCTGGAACCTCGGGATAAACCCGGCCGCGGCATCCGGTATATCCCGCGACCTTCCCAGCTCATCAAGCAAATTTATCTTTTCTTCCGCGGCCGAGGCATCTTTTTTATCAAGTGAAATAGCAACTTCAGCGAACCTGAGCGCCCTCTCCACCTGACGACGCCTTGCCGAGCCTTCCGGCATATCCCCGGCCCGGGCATTCAGTATCCGGGAATAAAGCAGATAGGCCTTTCCGTTGGATGGATCGGCGGCTATCGCGTCATCCAAAATACGGGAAGCTTCCCGGTATTGACCGGTATCAAAAGCTTCCTGGGCTTTTCCAAGCTCGGCAGCCGCCTGATCTTTCGTCAAAACGGATGATGCCGAGGCCGCCTCGACGCGGATATCCATGCCGGGAGCCTTTAGTTCGGCCATCCTGGCTGTCAGATCTGCTATCTTTTTCTCAAGGCGTTCTATCTTTCTGTCGAACCTGAAACGCATACCCAGTCCCACGCGTATTTTCGTAAACCATTTCGCTACCTTGTTAGCCCTTTCAGCCATTTGTAGCCGCGCCCCGGCCATTTTAACGGCGGATGCCTTTTCTTCCCTCAGGGGCTCAAGCCGGCGCGCCAGATCCGCTTTTTCGAGCGCCGCGTCAAGCAGTCCCGGAGAGATATTATCAAGCATCTCCCGTCCGGTATCGGAAAGGTTGCCTTCAGCGGCCACAAACGTCCACAATTCCACTCCGGGGTTTTCAGACGCGGCAATACGTTTTATCTCGGACTGAGTAAGACGCTCTTTCCCCTGTGTAGAAAG
>CAYMBK010000101.1:0-3540 GCA_964388645.1 uncultured Planctomycetia bacterium
CGAAAAACTGGCGTATTGCCTCAAAAGTACGGGAAACAAGAAAGCTAAGACAAGCATAGCGATATCTACCGGCGGCGGCCCGGGAATAATGGAAGCGGCTAACGCCGGAGCAAAAAGAGCCGGCTGTGAATCCATGGGGTTTAATATAAGCCTCCCGATGGAACAGCAGCCCAATCCGTATCAGACCAGGGGGCTGGCCTTTGAGTTCCATTATTTTTTTGTAAGAAAATTCTGGTTTGTTAATTTTGCCAGAGCGGTTATCATCTTTCCGGGCGGTTTCGGCACTATGGACGAACTTTTCGAGCTTCTTACGCTCAGGCAGACCGGAAAATCCAGAAGGAATATCCCGATAATACTTTACGGCAAGAAGTACTGGGAAGATGTGGTGAACTTTGATAACCTTCTGAAATGGGGAGTTATATCCAAAACAGATATGAAGCTTTTCAGGATAATAAGTTCCGTGGACGAAGCGCTGGAATATCTTAAGAAAACTATCCGCGTTTAAAACAAGAGCCTGAAGTATGGGGCTTCACAAAAGAAAAAGGACCGACGTAAATGGCCATATCCGGTTATAAAAATAGCTTTGCAAGGCCTGGACAACGATGGCTGAGAACTTTTATGTTCGTAGTTTTCTTTGTTGCGGCCGTCCCTGTCATTATTGTGATCTCGGACAGGCAACACAGGCAAAGGTTCGCGGAGGATGCCATGATATTATCGGCGTCCATAGATCCGTCTTTGGTGCGGAACCTGAGCGGGAGTGAAGATGATCTTGATTCGGATATTTACCGGGAGCTTAAAAAAGAACTCACCCGCATATCAGGGGTATCCGGAAGATACAGGTTCGCGTACCTCATGGGCAAGAAGGAGGACGGAACGGTTTTTTTCTACGCGGATAGCGAACCGGAAGGAACCGACGACGAGTCCCTGCCCGGAGAATCTTATGCTGAAGTTTCCGCGGAACTAGCCGGGATGTTTCAAGGCGGGAAACCCTATGTTGAAGGCCCCATGAAGGACAGTTTTGGGGTTTGGGTGAGTGCTTTGGTGCCTTTGTATACTACAGAAGAGGAAGGTGTCGCGGCTGTTTTCGGCCTCGATATAGATGCAGGTAAATGGTTCTGGGATGTGTTTATACATTCGGTGTTCCCGATAAGCGTGGCCTTTCTTTTTTTAGTGGTCATAATTGCCGGATCTTTTGCCCATTCCGCGGGAGCTTCAGACGGAAAGAAACCCGCTCTGGCTAAGATATTTTTAGCTTTATTTGTGTGCGTTATTTTCCTAATGGTGGCTTTTTCCTTCATGTTGCGGTATCAGCAGAGAACTGTTACAGAAAATGCCGTGGAATTAAGCGTAAGAGAGATCGTGGACAGGATCAAAAGTTTCCCGGAAAGGGAGAGCAGGGGCATGTTGTCCATGCTTGACATTATCTCAGATAACGCATTCACAAAGGAGGCGCTTAGAGGATCGGATGCTGAGGGCCTGTTTTCTTTTTACGCTTCTCTAATAGGAGAGTTGGGCAGGGATCACGGCATTTCGAACCTTCGGTTTTTCGACGGGTCAAAAGAGCCTATTATAAGCTTCCAAGATCTCTGTGAGCAAGGGCATGTTATCGGCAGATCTTCCGTAGAAGAGGCCGAAAGAAAAGGAAAGAATGCTATGGGTCTTTTCGTGTGCCCGCACGGGAAGTTCATACTTACGGTGGCCAGGCCGGTATTTGACAAAGGGGCCACGTTGGGATATGTAGGTATGGGGAAAGAGGTGGGGGAGATAGTCAAGGATTTTACCGCCAGGCCGGATATGGAAATAGCCGTTGTTGTGCCCGCAAGTGAATTTGCCGGGGATCATCAGGGGACGGTTGTTCATGATAAAGAGAAAGATGGCGCGTCGGAAAGATATGGTGAGCATGTTTTTGTTTTTTCGTCACGAAAAGGGCTTCCCGGAAAGGTATATGAAGGGATCTCGGGGCTATTGTACGGGAAAAACGTAAAAAGCGCGCAGGTGGAATTTGACTCAAGGGACTGGATGGCAGTTTCTATACCGTTCCACAAAATGGGGATCTCCGCGGATGGCTACCTTGTCGCTGTTAAAGATATAACCGGCTTGAAGGGTGAGTCGTTCTATATGATTTTCATCGGATGGAGCGCTTTCCTTGCCATAGGTGGCATACTTTTCGGATTCTTTTATTTCCTTACGATCAGGACGAATAAGATAATAACGGACAGGGACCTTGCCATTATAGAGAAGAACAGGGATATGGAAATGACCCTGGGATCCATAGAAGACGGTGTTATTTCACTAGACCAAAAAGGCCTGGTTATAAAGATCAACAGAAGAGGGAGTGAGATAACCGGGTGGACGGAAAATGAGGCCGTTGGCAGGAAAGCCGGCGATGTCCTGAATTCCGCAGGTGCCGCTACAGGGGGCTCTAAAGATCTGAATGATCTTTTGTCAGAGCCGGGTTCGCGCGGTTATTTGAATTTTTTTTCAAGAGGAGGCCGGGAGATATACGCGAGTGTCGAATCCGTCTCTAAAAAAGGCAAAGACGGGAATGTCGAGGGTTCTGTCCTTATTATCAGGGACGAAACCCGGGAGCATGCCGTACAGAGAAAGCTTAAGGAAAGCCAGGAAAGGTTCAAAACGCTTTTTGATTATTCATCGGTGGCGGTTATGCTCTACGATAAGGACTCCGGGAAAATAATAGAAGCCAACTCTAAAACGTTCGAAATGTACGGAGTCAGCGGGCTGGATGAGCTTAACGGAGGCGGTATCTGGCTGGAGCAGCCGTTTTCTTTCAATGATCTGGTTCAGGTCATACGCCTGACAGCGAAAGACGGGCCGCAGCATTTCGAATGGCTCGCCAGAAGGTCAGGCGGGGAGATGTTCTGGGAGGACGTACGGATGTCACCTGTCGATATAAACGGCACGGAGATGGTTATGGCGGTTGTTCTTGATATAAACGACAGGAAAAAAGCGGAGAGCGCTCTGCGCATATCTCAAATGCGGCTTTTGCGTATCAACGGATGTCTTCTCGGCATGAGTAGGGACTATGGAGACAACATAGAGCGTCTTATTTCCCTGTGCGGCGAACTTCTGAACGCTTCATGCGCTATGTACAACAAAATGGAGGATGGAGGATTTTTCTGTGCCGGCGGATGGAATATTCCCGAGGGGCTTGTTATAAATGGAAAAACCGAGGACCATGTTTGCTCTGAGGTTGTTTCCCGAGCCGGTGATGATGTCGTCGTTATCGAAGATCTTCAGAAGACAGCTTATGCTGATTCCGACGAGGATATAAAAAGATACGGCTTGAGGACCTACATGGGAAAAACCGTAAAGAGGAACGGTGCGGTGATAGGAACTCTCTGCGTTGTTTACAGGGATATGGTCGCCGTCAGCGAAAATGACAAGGTTACCATGACCCTGATCTCCCTGGCTCTCGAAATGGAGGAAACGCGCAAAGATTTTTTCGGCAAGATCTCGGACAGCGAAAAAAGGTTCCGTACGCTTGTGGCCAATGTGCCGGGTGCTATTTTCGCTGTCCGA
>CAYMBK010000102.1:0-7030 GCA_964388645.1 uncultured Planctomycetia bacterium
TTCGATGATCTCGGAAGGGATATTCTGATAGTCTACCGGAAGGAGAGCGTGTCCCCCTCCTATGTACTCCCCTGCCGCCTGCCTCTCGGGATCGGGGCTATCTATCGTGCCTGATACCTGGGGTGCCCTGCCCTTCTCCCAGGCTTTCTTCAAAAATTGCCAGAATTCTCTCTCGTTCATAGCGCCTCCTTTGGTTTTGGTTACACTATTAGAGACACATTTCAGGAGAGATTTCTTTCACTTTTTTTGCCGGCTTTTGGATTACTAATCTTGAAGATGGTTACTTGTAGGTTTTTTCGGAACGTTTTCTGAGGGCTAATATCCAGACGATCTTCTTTTTATCGTCCACGTCGTACAATACCCGGTAATCACCGATCCGGATCCTGCAGGCCGCGTTGCGTTCATAGAATATCATGGGCGGTTTTAACTGCCTGAACAGTTTTTGCCCGAAAGGACGGGGATCCTCTTCGAGCTTTTCGACTTCTTCCATTATCTTATCCTGCATAGAAACGGGAGATATGGCTGTCAGAGCTTCTTCAAAACGTTTTTGGATGGACTTATTTGGGTATTTCGCGGCATACCTCATTTCTTACGCTTAGCCCTTATGTTCTTGAACGACTTTTTAACGGAAATACCCTTTGAGCCGGACCGTATGGACTTTCTTCCCATTTCGACCGTCTCCATGGTCTCCTTGTCGGTGATCTCGTCCAGGAGGTCTACCATCTCAAGTATCTCCTCATACGGAATGCTTACGCTCACAGGGTTTCCGTCCGAGGTCACTATCACGATCTTTCCCAGGTAGTCTTTTGATATATGTGCCTTAAAATCCCTCATGCCTACCTTATGGGCTTTTAGCAGGTCTGTGGAAATGCTCATTGTCTTATCCCCCCTTTTAACTTATATGTAGTTACATTTGAGCCTACAATATAAGTTTACCTCATCCGGGTGATCTCGTCAAGTCCACCACCGCATCCTTTTGATCGTCACAGCCTCCTCTCTACCATTAGAGACACATTTCAGGAGAGAATTCTTTCACTTTTTTGCCGGCTTTTGTTAAGATGCCGAAGTGCCGAAGCGAAGTGCCGAAGACGCTTTAGTAAGATGCCGAATAAGATGCCGAAGACACTTTAGCTAAACCCATACAAGAAAAAGAGATACCAACTAAACATGGGTAAGAAAGTAAAAAATACCCATGTTTAAGTTGTAACATATTTCGGATGTGTGGGTTAAACAAAGCGTCTGCGGAGCTGCTTACAATGACCTCAGGACCTCAGACTCGGCATCGAAAATCTGCCGGATCATTTCGTAATTTAGTTTTGCGACAGGCGGCAAAGCAACTTCGAACACTTTTTTGTAAAAAGACGGGTCTTTATTGGCCTGTTTTAGCAGGACATCTTCAATTTCGTTTATCCCGGCCAGGTTGTTTGACACCAGTCCTATGGCATAAGCAAGCGGTTTTATGGCTTCTGCCATCGCCTGTTGATCATCCGGCGCCTGTTCGGCGACATGTGCTATATTCAGTTTGGTCAGTCCCAGAAAACTGACCCTTCCAAAAGGCATCATGTGTACCAGGCGAGTTTCCTTGCCTCCTATAACTTTTATCTGATGGTCTTTTATTACATCCAGCATGGCTCTTTCCGAAAGGAACTCGCGTACCGTTTTTTCGGAACCGATATCTCTTTTGAATTCCGTGTCTTTTTCCAGAAGATCCAGGATAGACTCGCTTATGGAATAATGGATCCTTCCTACAGGCACCCCTTGCTTCTCCAGGGACGCAATAGCTTTTATGGCTTTTCTGGCATGATCGGCCCCTGCATTGTAATCCATGTTCAAGTTGCCGTAATTATGTCTCCCGACAAATCTTTGAGCAGCCGACCGCGCTTTTGTTATACCGTTAGTGGCTCCGTGTATTTTTCTTCCCATTTCATCTGTAACGTCATCGTTTGCCGTTATAAAATCATAGATCGGCATGCCGTTATGAAGATTTCTGAAAAGGAACTGTTGTGTACCGCTCACGGCCGACGTGAATTGTTTTACGATAAAATCACCGCCCATCTCGTCCACGGTAAGTTCCCTGCCGGCTGTGATCTCTATCTCGCCGGTTTCCGAAACTTTGATGACAGTCGAAACGGGCGCGGCAGATACATCTACATGATCCGGTTCCGCTCCGGGTTCTCTGGGGGCTTCTTGTCCCTCCATAGCTCTGTCCACGGCAACCCCGAAATGCGCGTCACGTCTTTGCGCCCATTCCTCATAGTCTATTTTGGCCTCAACGTGCATGGCAAGATCTTCTGCTGGTATACCGTTTCGCTCGGCCCACCAGGCCATGCCTTCATGAACTATAACATTGAGCAAAAGATCCATTCTTGTTTCGCCCGTATTACGGTCTTCCATTTCCCCGTAATATTCCTCCGACATTACAATGCCGTTGCCCTGTCGTATGACCCCCCTGCCTTCAGCGCCCAGATCGTTCATGACATTCTGGGGCAAAAGTCTGATTGACGGCATGTCAACCGAAGGTCCGAAAATGCCCGCAAAAACAATTCTCAATTCCGAATACCTGTCCCCAGAAATATCAGGAATCCTCCCATTTCTGCCTGCTTCAAGGTGTATCCTTTCGGCAGCCAGGGCAAGCGGCTTTTTGGATCTCAATTCATCAATTGCTTTACGTACCGTTTCGCGGGACAGTATTTTTATTTTTCTGTCCGGATCTTTATGTGTACTGGTCATTGTTTCCGTTAAGTGTCTTACAAAATCTTCTGCGCCCTGATCTTTAATGCGCACAATAGTTAAGCCATCCGCTATGCCAAAATTTGCTTGATAGACATAAGATTTGAAGATCTTTTCCATTAATTTTTCTAAAGAAAGATCACCGCCCCGATTATTGCTGATAGTTACCAATGCGGAACGTAGAAACAGTGTCCAATCGATCTCTCTCTCTGACATGTCAAGACTTTCTAGCATATACATAAGTTGTGCCCGCGCCCCCTCATGCGTTTCTATCGTATGATCGCTGTCCCCTTCGACGCTCCGGGTGTGCTCGCCATAACTAAGAATCTTTTTCGACTCCAACATAATATCTTCCTTGCCGATCATTTCGGCTAAGATAAAAGAATAAATATCGCATAAAAACTCATGCATTACACCTAAGTAAAGACCGTCGGAAGATATATCAATACTGTGCAATACATTATGCATAAGTTCGTGAGCCGCGATCAACATGAATATCCCGGACCTGTCTTGCGCGGATCGGATCAAGTCCCAGCCCATCGTAAAATCAGCATACGCGTTATGGAGGTGACCTTTCATCTTCGTTCGCATGATAGTTTGCGTGATCTTTTTATGTTCATCGGATCTCAAGACAGGGTCATTAAGATGTAAAGACATCGAAACGGCTAATATCATGACTTTTGCCGTTTCATCCTGCAAAAGAAAGTCTTCAAACATCTTGTCCACGGTGTTGTTATCTTTCGATATTTCTTTTAGTAGAGAAAGAGACTCTGTGCCGTATTGACGCGTAAGGCGCAGATAATCCTCCTCCTTTATTTCAAAATTCGCAAGATGCCAACCGAGAGCATATATTCGAGCTCTCACAGACAGCGCCGTATCCTCTATCACGGCTTCCAGTATTTCCTTATTGGAAGAGTGTGCCATGAGAACAAGGTACATCAACCTCCCGTCCATATTTTTTGTTTTCAGCGCAGCCATGATTTCCGACAAGGACGCCTTGTTCCCAAAAGATCGTACCATATTTAACCGGTCCCTCTCAGGAAGAACCATCAGCATTTTTTCTCCTATTAACTCGGCGGCCTCCGGGATCCCGTCCTGAACACACTTATAAATTATTCGCGCTAACTCGGCCCTGGTATTGGCCGAGGTTTGTGGACTCTCGATTAGAGATCTCAAATGCCCGAGTAGATCTGTCAGATCATTTTTGTGTGTCTCCTCTTTGCTCATTAAGCGGGCCAGATCATGATAAGCTCTTATTTGTTCCGCGAGTTCACTTAAAGCTGATCGCAAACGGTCGTTTATGTTTTTAATTTTTTCTCTGAGCATTGTCCTCTCTTCCACACTTAAACTTTCCTCTTTTTTTGAACGTTCCAGCAAGTCTTTCTTGTCAGATTCTATTTCATCCAGATCCCTGCTGAGGTCAATGGTCGATCGCTTCAGAATGTCTATCAGGTCCGCGTCAAAATGATCGGTTTTTCCCATAAGGTCGACAATATTCCGAAAAAGCAATGCCCTCAGGTCATGATCCGCAGGGGTGAGTTCTTCGGATATGAGCTTTTTGAAGTGATCCAGTATGGCGATGTGACGTTCGCTTGGCATCTTGCCATAGGTCCGGCTCAGAATGTTTAACAGAAAACTGGTACGGTTCATATTGTTCTTTACGAATTTCTCCATTATCAAATTGTCAAAAATAAGATCTGCCACAACCGCGGGGTATTCATCCGCCAAGGGTAGAAATAATTTCTTAATGATCGAAACGCTGTCTGCCCAATTGACAATGTCTTCCAGAGCACTTATTGTTTTTTGATCTCTTTTCTCTTGTGCCTTGCCGAGAGCATTGCTTTTAATTGTGACCCATTCGGGGCTATCCTCAACAACTTCAAAATACTCAGGCCAATCCATAATACCCTCAACGCGCGCACGCGGAACCCTTTTCTCAATAATATTGTCTGTAGCGAATTCTTCCAGCATAAAACGCGCAATCTCTCCGGATTCTTCAGGATCCATAGTTCCTATTTTTAAGTATGTAAAAATGGCATCGATCTCATCCCTTGTTGCCTTATCGGATGTTTGCCGGATTTCCATCAAAAACTTTAAAACCGGTTTAAATGTTGTTCTTCTGCCCACTATGGATCTTAGCATTTCTGCGCCGATGGTCTTCTCTATATCGAGACTGAACAAAATATTGTGGCTACTTTCTTCCTTCAGGCGCCTTTCTAGTGTGGCCAAAATGTTGACTAACTCTTCAACGAGGATCATAGTACCATGTTTTTCCAATAAAAGTTCGGTTCTCTTTAGTATCGCTTCTTCAGTATACTCACCACGTATGGTGACATCTGCGAGAAGGGATCTCAAAATGGAAGAGATCTCTTCTGAGGCTGCTTTCTTGACCCATTTCGGGACCTCAAGGTGAAGAACCTCTGGTTCGGAAGCTAATCGGACGGTTCCGTCAGCAACCCCCGGAGCGAGTTGTGCCAAAAATTCCTGCGTGGCGCCCTGGATGTTCCTCATCGCCACATCCCCGAAATCTTTATTCAGGGCAAGTAGGATGGGGCTGAGTCCTTCCGCTCCGATCTTCGTCTTTGTTAGCTCCATTACTCCTCGGACTATGTCTTCGTTTTGCCTGTTTTGTGCTTTGCCCGCGGCTATTGCTATCGCGCTCAAGTATTTTTGTATTGTTTCCTCTTCGCCCTCCTCCAATAGGATTCCCGCGTTCCTCCTGGCCAAGACATCCACCACTTCCTCTTCGTCAAGCCCGGTGTCACCGAACAGTGTCTCCCTTAACCCCGCCTTTGTGAACAGGCCGTGATAAACTTCGTGCAGGTAGAGATAATTTACCGCCTGCTCGGGTGTAATCCCTTCTCCAAGTGCGCCTCGAACAGCGTCAAAATCAAAATACAGGCCGTCTTCCACTCCCGGGAATCCTACTACTTCGGCGCCGTAGACTTGCCTCTCATCTGTTCGAAAACCCCGGATTCTTGACTCAACATAATTTTCGAGCGTAGAAGACAATGCCTCAATATCTTGATGTGCATACCCTTTCCGGAGTTCAATACCTAGATCTATCTGTGCGATAATAGACATCCCGTCGCCAAGGGAGGCCCCTGCCCTGCCAAAGGGATTGCTCTGAAAAAACCACCATTCATATTCCGCTAATGCTCTTTTTTTCTGTTCGATATCTTTCTCATTTTTGTCGTGTATATTCGCCCATAGCCGATCAAGATGAGCCAATATCTCCAACACCTCATCACCGTCAGGATGCCATATCACAAAGCCTCTATCTTCTACAGAACCGGTAATTTTCTGAGTATATATTCGCTCGTATCCGCCTTTCCCGAAAAACCGGTACTCCCTTTTAAAATACTCATCGCCTCCTTTTAATAGTATGGCCTCCTTCCCGAGTCTGCCGCGATCGCCATCCTCAACTTCTTTTCTGATCTTATTAAATAGTTTCTCTTGTGCTCCGGGAATGTCGCCATCCGCCATCGTCCGTGACGAGGTTCTCTCCTCCTTTAAGGCGGTTAAAATTGCGTTTTCACTCGGGTCTTCTCCTTGCATATTCGCCACTCTTATTCTTGCCTCTTTAATTTTTTCCAAAGTTGTCCTGTGATCCTTTTCGGTTACGTCTCGCTGCCGATTTTCTTGAGACGCCTCCACCACGGCTCTACCCATCTCCCTTGTAAAGATCTCACCATACCCTATGATCCGCTTAACTTGTTCTTCCAAGTCATACGACTCACGCGCAAACTTCCCCCCTTCATCATAACGCTCTTCTCTTCCGAGAACATCATGCCGGCTTCCGTCATCATATTCACCGGACAACATGTCTGCGGCAGTGAAGAAGAATTGAAGAACTTCTTTTTGCTCCTCCGCGGAAAGATGCGCGAAATGCCTTCCGGGAGAATCCCCGCGCATATATCCAGGATGCCGGTTATGCAGTGTTCCGCCCACGAAAAGCATGCGGTGGGCATCTGTTTTTACAAAACTGTTATCTAGCGGGATGTCTTTATCGAGATTTTCTCTGGCTTCAGCGACAACATTTTTAATGTCCTCCGCTGAAAGGTTGAACTCCTGCATATAGTGCCTTATGTGGTCCACATCGCTTCTGGCTAATGCCTGCATCCTGGCTCTCGTCTCATCCGAAAACTGTACTTCAGTCACCGCTGACCGATCGATCTGCCCGGTTTCATGGGTCCGGCGCACCAGTTCCTCAAAAACCCTTATATCCCCCTCCGCCATTTCGATAATTTCCCTTTTTGTTCGAGCCCTGACTTTTTTTGAAAGAGGCGAAAGTATACTG
>CAYMBK010000103.1:0-5370 GCA_964388645.1 uncultured Planctomycetia bacterium
TCATAACTCCCGTAGCGATAGAGAAGGAACTCAGGTTTGCCATAAGGGAAGGCGGACACACTGTGGGAGCCGGAGTTGTGGCGGAGATATTGTAATAGGGGACGAGGTGCCTCCTGCATTAGTGAGCGGCTGAGTTAGTGGAGCTTGTAGCTAATGAAAGGAGTTAAAAGGTGTCCTGCCGGGTTTTTGAAAAAATGCAGGCAGAAAAGAGTGATATAAACCGAGGGTAAAATGGCGAAGAAAAAGGACAATACCGAGATAATAACTATGCAGTGTGAGGTTTGTAAGAGGCGGAACTATACGTCGGTAAAGAACCGGAAGAATACCCCGGAACGACTTGAGATAAGTAAATTCTGCCGGTTCGATCGGAAGCATACCCAACACAAGGAAGTGAAATAGATAACGGAGTATTGGTAGCCTTTTCGCGGACCGAGAGTCCGACACTAAGCCGCACGTTTATCTTAGGAGAGTAGCTCAATTGGAAGAGCACCGGTCTCCAAAACCGGGGGTTGCGGGTTCGAGGCCTGTCTCTCCTGCCATTTTAGGAGCTTTGCAGCAAAAAACAGGCGGAATGAATATGCTGAAGGTAGGAAATTTTTTTAGCCAGGTTAGTGGTGAGTTGAAAAAGGTAGCGTGGCCTTCTAAAGAAGAGTTGACGGCTTCGACTATCGTGGTTCTTGTATCGACCTTTTTTCTTGCGATATTCATTGGTATAGCTGATATTTTGCTATCGAGGATTGTAAATCTCCTAATAAGCGGGGTTTTTCGATGACAAACATGAAGTGGTATGTCGTTCACACTATAACAGGTAAGGAGTTTACCGTAAAGAAAGCTTTAGAAAGCCATTTGATCGGTTCTCCTGAGGACCGAAAGTTCTTTGCCAACATTTTCGTTCCTACCGAAAAAGTGGCAGAAGTACGTGAGGGTGAAAAGAAGATCACCGAAAGGAAATTTTTTCCGGGGTACATATTGGTTGAGATGGAGTTGAACGACAAGACATGGTATACGGTCAAGAATACTCCGGGGGTTACGGGGTTCGTAGGAACTAAAACACGGCCGGTTCCACTGGGAGAGGAAGAGGTAATGGAGATATTGGAGCAGACCAAGGAAGGTAAGGAAAAACCTGTTCCCAAGATAATGTTCAAGCCCGGGGAGTCTGTGAGGGTGAAAGAAGGGCCTTTCAAGAATTTTACGGGAAATATTGAGGATGCTAATCTGGAGAAGGGCAAGATAAAGGTAATGATATCAATTTTCGGCCGGCCTACACCCGTAGAATTAGAGGCGTGGCAGATAGAGAAGATGTAGTTCCCGGGAATTAGGGATGAATGTCAAATATAGAGATATATAAAAAGGAAGAGATATGGCTAAAAAAGTAAAAGCGATGATAAAACTGCAGTGCCCGGGAGGACAGGCAAATCCGGCTCCTCCCGTAGGACCGGCTTTGGGGCAGCACGGGATACCCATAATGGAGTTTTGTAAACAGTTTAACGAAAGAACAAAGGATAAACCGGGTTTGATCTTACCAGTGGTAATAAGTTTGTATGAAGACAGGACCTTTTCTTTTATAACCAAAAGTCCGCCGGCAAGTGTTCTTCTGAAGATGGCGGCAGGGATAGCCAAGGCGAGTGGTAACCCAAAGGCAGAGAAGGTCGGGAAGGTGACGTTGGAACAGGTGAAAGACATTGCCAAACAGAAAATGGAAGACCTGAATGCGGCAGACATGGACGCCGCCGTGAAAATAATAAAAGGGTCGGCCAGGAGCATGGGCATAGAGATAGACGGCTGAACTATTTTAAGAATGACAGCCGATAAATAGAATGCGTCAGGTGTGGGCTAAAGCCGGCTGTAAAGAGTTTTATAAGGTTTCAAAAATACGACGAGGTGAGATCAAATGACAAAGCCGACGAAAAGAAATAAGTCGATAGCGGAACTTGTGCTTTCCACGGGGGAGATGGGGCTTAAAGACGCCGTGGCTCTTTTAAAAAAAGGCCCGGCCACAAAGTTCGATCAAACTGTTGAGGTGTCTATCAAGCTCGCTCTGGAGCAAAATACGAACCCGATAAGAGGGACCGTTAGTTTGCCGCATGGTACCGGGAAGACAGCTCGGGTAGCGGTGTTCTGCAAAGGGGATTTCGCAAAACAAGCTTTGGATGCCGGGGCGGATCATGTGGGCGCGGAAGATCTTATGAAAAAGGTTTCAGAGGGATGGTTGGATTTTGACGTAGCTGTGACCACTCCGGAAATGATGCGTGAGCTTGCCAAGTTGGGAAAAGTGCTGGGTCCGAGGGGGCTTATGCCGAACCCGAAATCCGGGACAGTTACGACCGAGATCGCCCAAGCGGTCAAAGATCTAAAGGGTGGAAAAATAGAATACAAGATGGATAAACAATCGGGAGTTAAAGGGGCTGTCGGGAAGTTGTCGTTTTCCGATGACAAGCTTGTCGAGAATATTGATTCTTTCGTGAAAGCGGTAATGGCGAGTAATCCCAAGCTTCAAAAGATACATAATGTGAGGTCCATAGCGGTAAGCTGTACTATGGGTGCCGGAATAAAGTTAGACAGAAATCAGTTCAACCACGCGTAAGACCCGGTATCGTTGTTTGGAAAGAGAAACCAGTAGTATATTGCGTTTTGAATAAGATGGTGCGGTAAAAAAACAAGAGGTAAAAATGTCGCAGAAATACGGGAAAAAAGTCCGTGAGAAGATGATAGAGGAAATGAAGGGTGTTGTTTCCGGTGAAGGTGGATTCGTTATTTCCTCCATCGAGAAGATGAAAGCGTCTGAAATGGATGTTTTGCGTAAGACAATGAAAAAGAACGGGGCAAGATATATGGTCCTGAAAAATAGACTGGCAGATATTGCTTTAAGGGAGTCGGGTGTAGAAGGTCTCGGAGAACTGGTGAAAGAGAAGAGAATACTCGGAGTGGGAGTCATAAAGGACGATCCAGTTCAGGTTGTTAAGATCTTGAGGGATTTTTCCAAACAGAACAAGGGTTTCAAAATATCAGCTGGGTATATCGAGGGCAAAGTTGTTAACGCTAAAAGAGTGGATGAGCTTGCGGACCTTCCCGGGAGAGAACAGCTTTTGGCTATGCTGCTGGGGACATTGAACGCCCCTGTAACCGGGTTTGTTAATGTTCTTGCGGGGACTTTACGCAGCCTTCTGTATTCGCTGAAAGCGATAAAAGACAAAAAAGAGTCGGAGTGATCAACGGACAAAGCAACAGGTAAATCTAAGGAGGAAGTGAGATGGAAGAGGAAGTAAAAGACCAGGTTGAAAAAGAAACTCAGGCTGATACTGCCGTAGCCCAGGAGGAAGCGGTGAGTGAGGCCCCTAAAAAGGCGGTTTCCCAGAAAATGGAAGGGTTCATCAAGAGCATAGAAGAAATGTCGGTTCTTGAACTCTCTGATCTGGTCAAAGCGCTTGAAGACAGGTTTGGCGTATCGGCAGCGGCTCCTATGGCGGCTATGGTAGGTGCCGTCCCTGCAGCCGGCGCTGGAGCGGCAGCTGAGGAAGAAAAGAGCGTGTTCGACGTAGTTCTTGCGGCTGCAGGCGATAAAAAGATCAATGTAATTAAGGAGATAAGGGCTTTAACAAGCCTGGGCCTCAAAGAAGCCAAAGATCTCGTTGAAGCTGCGCCGAAAGTCGTAAAAGAGGGTGCTACCAAGGAAGAGGCCGAAAAGATAAAGAAACAGCTTGAAGAGGTCGGAGCCAAAGTAGAACTTAAGTAATACATGTGCGGCGGTCTTTTGTTGAGTTGCCGGGAGGAAAAGCACGGCAATGTATTGAAAGGTCGGTGTGGTTTTTGTATCTATTTTTTTTGTCATAAAACGGGAGCGTTGAACGCATGGCTGGAACAGTCAATCGTACGAGCTACGCCAGATTGAAGGAAACTAACGATATCCCCAATCTGATACAGATCCAGAGGGATTCCTACAATGAGTTTCTCCAGAAAGATATCCCCAAGACCAAGAGGGAAGATAAGGGCCTTGAGGGCTTATTCAGAGAAGCTTTCCCCATAGAAAGTTCCAACAGGGAATACGTTCTGGAGTACCTTTACTATGACATAAAACAGCCAAAATACGACCCGGACGAATGTAAAAGGCGTTCGCTTACATTTTCGGCGCCTTTGCGAGTGAAATTGCGGCTAAGATTACCCAGCGAAGTAAAAGAACAGGAAGTCTATGTGGGGGAGATCCCCCTTATGACCGACTATGGAACATATGTTGTTAACGGCGATGAGAGGGTTGTTGTCAGCCAGCTCCATAGGTCTCCCGGTATATCCTTCGAGGAAACCCCCGTACCCGGCGGGAAATCTATTTTTTCGGCGCGGCTCATACCGGACAGGGGCGCATGGATAGAGTTTCTTTTCGACAAAAGCGAACTGTTATACGTTTATATCGACCGTAAACGTAAGTTTCTGGCGACCACATTTTTACGTTTGTTCGGTTTGACCACTGAAGAGGATATACTGAAGGCTTTCGGCGGAGTGCGAGAAGTCGTGCTTACCAGGCAAAACCAGTGTGATGAACTTATAGGAAATGTTTTAGCCGAGGATATAATAGATGAAGAGTCTTCATCCATATTAGCACAGCAGACAGAGAAGATAACAGCCAGTATAGCCGGAAGAATATGGGATGCGAAGATACGTAAGCTCAAAGTGCTCCTGGACGTTCCTACGGAAATAGTCAGAACTCTCGAGCATGACGGGACCAAAACGCGGGAAGAGGCATATCTTGACATGTACAGGAAGTTAAGACCCGGGGACCCTCCGACGCTCGATTCGGCCAGAGAGCTGATAGACCAGATGTTCTTCGATAAGAGACGGTATAACCTGACAGAAGTGGGCCTTAGAATGATAAACCGCAAACTGGGCCTTAATAAACCTCTCGATTCACAACTCCTGGATTCTGACATATTCGTAGGTGCCATACAGAAACTCCTGGATATCAAGAACGGTAAACAAGGCATAGATGATATCGATCATCTGGGCAATCGAAGAGTACGTTGCGTGGGCGAGCAGTTGGTCAATCAGATAAGGATGAGCATGGCGCGGGTGGAACGGGTCGCCAGGGAGAGAATGAGCGTTTACGATATGGACGATGTGATGCCCCACAACCTTGTCAATACAAAGCTTATCACAAGCGTTATACATGATTTTTTCGCCAGGGGCAGGTTGTCACAGTTTATGGACCAGACAAATCCGTTAGCGGAACTTACGCACTTACGACGGCTCAGCGCTTTGGGGCCAGGAGGCCTCAACCGGGAAAGGGCCGGTTTTGAGGTCAGGGACGTTCACTATTCCCATTACGGGAGGCTTTGCCCCATAGAAACCCCGGAGGGTCCTAACATAGGGCTTATTAATTCT
>CAYMBK010000104.1:0-3624 GCA_964388645.1 uncultured Planctomycetia bacterium
GACAGCCTGCTTCTATGTGCGGAGTAGTGGGGTTTAAACCTACATATGGGAGGGTTTCCAGGTACGGCCTGATAGCCTTCGCGTCCAGCCTTGATCAGATAGGACCGATAACCCGGAATGTGGCGGATTCGGCGCGTATGCTGGAAATAATTTCAGGCCATGACAAAAGAGACTCAACTTCGGTGGACATCGAAGTGCCTAAATTTACAGAAAACCTCAATATGGGAATAAAAGGCCTCAGGGTAGGGGTCCCGAAAGAGTATTTTCCGGAAGGTATTTCGCCAGGGGTGAGAGCGCGCGTAGAGGAGGCTATTGATGTTCTAAGAAAGCTTGGGGCTGAGATCAAGGAAGTATCTTTGCCCCATACGAAATATGCTCTCAGCTGCTACTACATAATCGGCCCGGCCGAAGCAAGCTCGAATCTTGCCAGATATGACGGTGTACACTATGGATACCGGGCCGAAAAATCCGGGGATATGGTGGATATGTACGTGTCTTCCCGTAACGCCGCTTTCGGTCCTGAGGTCAAAAGGCGCATTCTGCTGGGAACCTATTGCCTGAGCAGCGGATACTACGGTAAATATTATCTTAAGGCGCAGAAGGTCCGGACACGGATCTCTGGAGATTTCCGCTCAGCGTTCAGCGAATGTGACTGTTTGGTAACCCCGACATCTCCTACTACGGCTTTCGGTATAGGGGAAAAGACCAGGGACCCGCTGGAGATGTACCTATCGGACATTTTTACCATACCCGCTAATCTCGCCGGCATACCCGCTATCTCGGTGCCCTGCGGTTTAGCTGAAAATAATTTGCCGGCCGGTTTGCAGATAATGGCCGGACCGTTCAGGGAAGATGTGATAATAAAGGCCGCTCACGCGTTCGAAAGCAATTCAGATCATTGCGAAAAACCGAGGTTGTCCTGATATGAATATGTACGATACGGTCATAGGTCTTGAAACGCATGTACAGCTTTCAACTCAAACGAAGATCTTCTGCGGCTGCAGGAATGTTTTCGGCGCCGCTGCTAATTCTTGTGTGTGCCCGGTCTGTTTAGGTCATCCCGGCAGTCTTCCCGTGCTTAACAGAAAGGCCTTTGAATATGCCGTAAAGGTCGCTCTGGCTTTAGGATGCAGAGTTCAGAAAACGGTAAAGTTCGACCGGAAAAATTATTATTATCCCGACCTGCCTAAAAATTACCAGATAAGCCAGTATGATATGCCTATAGCTTATGACGGGAAGGTAACCATAACGGACGCCGCCAATATTACCAAAGAGATAGGAGTTACCAGGGCTCACCTGGAAGAAGACGCCGGCAAACTTATCCATGACGCCGCGGGGCCTTTTAGTTATGTGGATCTCAACCGAACGGGAACGCCCCTGCTCGAGATAGTTTCCGAGCCGGAAATAAGCTCTCCGGAAGATGCCTACCTGTACCTTGTTGAACTCAAGCGTATCGTTAAATATCTTGGGGTTTCCGACTGTAATATGGAGGAAGGCAGCTTAAGATGCGATGCCAATATTTCGTTGAAGCCGAGCGGATCCCTGAAGCTGGGCAACAAGGTGGAAATAAAGAACCTGAACTCGTTCAAGGCTGTGAGGGATGCTCTTTCATATGAGATGTTAAGACAGAGAGAGATACTTGACGAAGGAGGGAACATAACCCACCAGACACGCCTTTGGGATGAAAAGAACGGCGTTACCTCTTCTATGAGGTCGAAGGAAGAGGCGCAGGACTACAGGTATTTTCCCGAACCTGACCTTGTGCCTTTTGAGGTAGACGAGGTTGTGGTAGAAAAGATAAGAGACGAGCTGCCGGAACTGGCAGCCGCCAAAAAAGAAAGGTTCAGCAAAGAATACGGACTTTCCGGCCGGGACCTGGATGTACTTGTTTCGGATAGGGATGTAGCCGATTTTTTTGAGAAGACGGTTTGTGCGTATAACGGAGCTCAGGCTGTGTGCAACTGGATAAAAGGCGAGATCATGATGCATGTCAACGAGAGCGGAAAGGACATAAATTCTGTCGGAATATCGCCTGAAGATCTCGCTCATATAGTCGAAATGACGGTTTCCGGGAGGATAAACGCGCTTTCAGCCAAGGAAGTCCTTAAGATGGCCATATGTTCGGGAGAGTCGCCGGAAGATATAGTAAGAAAAAATTCAATGGAACAGATGTCCGAGGCGGGGGCGCTCGAGGATATCGCCGCGCGCGTAATATCAGAGAACGAAAAAAGCGTTAAAGATTACAGGTCCGGCAAAGACGCGGCTCTGGGTTTTTTGGTGGGACAGATGATGAAATTGACCCAGGGAAAAGCAAACCCGAAATTAGCGGGAGAAATACTGCGAAAGAGGATAAGATCATGAAAAAAAATGACTTTTACCGAAAAATACCCTACAAAACCGTTGCCGCGGCGGCTGTCATGTTATTTGTTATGATGGCGGCTGTCGCGTTTAACTCAAGGGCGGCGGAGAAGGTTCAGCCCGGGCCTTCCATGGAACTTTTCAAGCACATACAGTTGTTCGCTGAGGTGGTAACCCTTATAGACGAAGAATACGTAAAGAAGATCGAGGTCAAAGACCTTATCCGCGGGGCGATAACGGGTATGCTGAAGACCCTCGACGGTTATAGCCAGTTTCTCGATGAAGATAGTTTTAAAGATATGAGGGAAGAAACAAAAGGCGAGTTCGGAGGCATAGGAGTGGAGATCGGAATAAGGGACGGGATGCTCACGATAATAACCCCCATAGAGGGAACGCCGGCGTATGAGGCGGACCTTCGATCCGGTGATAAGGTGGTAAAGATAGACGGCGAGATAACGAGGGATATTGCCCTTGACGAAGCCGTAAGAAAACTTCGAGGAGCTCCGGGGGTAGAAGTTTCGATCACGGTGATGAGAGAGGACGGAGAAATAGCTGAGGTAACTATCGAGAGAGCCGTTATCAAGCTGAAAAGCATAAAAGCCGCCAAGATCATATGCGATGGCATAGCCTACGTAAAACTTGTTGAGTTTCAGGAGAGGACGGCCAGAGACCTTGATTCCGCTTTAGAAACGCTGAAAAAAGAAGGGGCATCGGGACTTATCCTTGATCTGCGCAATAACCCTGGCGGGCTTTTGGACGCGGCTATCGAAGTTTCAGAAAAGTTTATCGCGAAAGGGGATCTTATCGTCTATACCGAAGGAAGAGACCGCGAACAAAGAACCGAATTTTTTTCCGGAAAAGAGCCGGGGTATCCCGACATGGATATTATAGTTCTAGTTAATAAAGGTTCAGCAAGCGCCGCCGAGATATTGGCGGGAGCTCTTCAGGATAACAAGAGAGCCCTTTTGCTCGGAGAGACCACTTTCGGCAAGGGATCTGTTCAGACCGTGGTTCCGCTCAGGGATAGCACCGCAGTAAGGCTCACCACGGCCGCGTATTATACGCCGTCCGGCAGGAGCCTTATGGAAAAAGGTATAGAACCGGACATTATGGTCGAGGCAGATGCCAGGGCGCCGAAAGAGCAAAAAACCGAAGAAGACGGAACAAGCTCGATGTTATTTGAAAAACTCAAAAAAACAGAAGGCCGTAACGGCGACGAAGATGAGAATGCCGGCATTGCCGCGCATCCCGAACTGGATGATGAAC
>CAYMBK010000105.1:0-5387 GCA_964388645.1 uncultured Planctomycetia bacterium
GATGTTGAGCTCTATCGGCCTCAAAAAGAAAAAGCTCCGCCAGAGAGCCCAGCCTGATATCATCTTTTTCCAGCAGTATGTCCCTTATTTTCTCCCCGAGCCGCGTGGCTCCGGGCTCCGCGGTGCGGCATATATCATAACCTTCAGACATAAGATGTCCGGAAATAAGTTCTGTTTGTGTGCTCTTGCCTCCGCCCTCAGGGCCCTCAAAAGCCAGGAAGATCCCTTTTTTCAACTTGTTCGCCACTCGCTTCCTCCCGAAGTATCCTCGACCCTGACCCCCATTTCTAAAAGCTCCGAGCGGATGGCGTCGGCTTTGTCGTAATCCTTGTTCTTGCGGGCGGAATCTCTCTCGGATAAAAGGCGGGTTACCTTTTCCTTCATGCCGGCATCCACATCGCTCCTTCGCGTTGTAATCCCAAGTATACCCGTGCTTTTCACGATAGCTTCCTTGAGGGCTTTTAGCTCTGCCCGAGAGCGGCTGTCATCTTCCGTCACCCGCGAAATAATGTCGTTGCCGGCTTTGACCGCCTTGAAAACCGACGCTAGCGCGAGAGCAGTATTCATATCGTCATCCATGGCTTCTTCGAATTCTTTCAGAAATTCACCGGCTATCCCATTTTTCCCGGGCTTCTCTTCTTCTGAAGCCGCGCCTCCTCCCCTCTCTATCCGCTCGACCCTTTCAAGGAATATCAATACCCTTTCTTTGGATCGCGCGGCTTCTTCCATTTTTTCGGCGCTATAGTCAACCGGGCTTCTGTAGTGGCTTGCCGCGAACGATATTTTAAGTACGTCCGGATCGCGATATTCATCAAGAATATCCGATATGGTTATATAGTTCCCCAGCGACTTTGACATCTTCTCGCCGTTTACCGTCAAAAGGCCGTTGTGCATCCAATATACGGCAAACCCCATACCGGTAGCCGCCTCGGACTGCGCTATCTCATTCTCGTGGTGAGGAAATACCAGGTCTATGCCGCCGCCGTGTATATCGAACCGGTCTCCAAGTAATTTTGAGCTCATCACGGAACATTCTATGTGCCAGCCCGGCCTTCCCCGCCCCCATGGGCTCTCCCAAAAAGGTTCCCCGGGTTTTGAGGCTTTCCATAAGGCGAAGTCCAGCGGATGCTCTTTTTTTTCGTCCACGCTTTTGCGAACGCCGCACAAAAGCTCGTCTTTGTCACGGTTCGACAGCTTGCCGTATGAAACGGATCTCTGCACTCTGAAATACACGCTGCCCTCGGCAACATAGGCAAACCCTTTTTCGACAAGAGCGGATGTGAACTTTATCATCTCTTCTATGTTCTGGGTAGCCCTGGGCTCATAAGTCGGACGTTCTATCCCCAACGCATCGAGCTGACAATGGTATATTTCAAGATATTTCTCGGCCACGGCCTTTGAAGCCCCGCTCAAGGCCTCATCCGATGGTTCCTCGCCCGAATCCCTGAGGTTCTCCGCGGCGCGGTTTATTATTTTGTCGTCTATGTCTGTTACATTGCGCACGAAAATAACATCATACCCCTTATACCTGAGGTATTTTCTTGCCACGTCAAAAACATAAGCGCTTCGGGCATGGCCGATATGCGGCACGTCATACACGGTAGGCCCGCACACATACATGCTGACCTTGCCGGGCTCAAGAGTCCTGAAAACCTCTTTGTTCCGCGTAAGTGTATTATACAGCTTCAGCATCGCCTTCTCCGCTTTCCCTGTCTTTTTGTTTCTCTTTTTTTGGGCCGCTATAATCTTCCAGCTCTTCCTCAATATGATCTATCTCATGCTGAAGTCTTTCCAGCGCCTGCTGGAGAGGATCAGGAAGAGAACTGTGATCAAGGTTAACCCCTCCGGGTATACGCTTTCCTTTCCTTCGCGCCACCCTCCCCGGAACCCCAACCACTGTCGAGTCATCGGGAACATCCCTCAAAACCACGGCATTCGCGCCTATTATTACATTTCTCCCTATGGTTATATTGCCCAGCACCTTCGCTCCCGCGCCGACAACAACATTGTCCATTATCGTCGGATGTCTTTTCCCTTTTTCCTTTCCTGTACCGCCCAGCGTAACGCCCTGGAATAATGTCACGTTCTCGCCTATCACGGCTGTCTCGCCGATAACAACACCCATGCCGTGATCTATAAAAAGCCCGCGCCCTATCTCTGCCCCCGGATGTATCTCTATGCCCGTAGCCACTTTTGCCAGCTGCGACAGAAACCGCGGCAAGAACGGGATATCCCTTCTTCTTAAGAAACTGCCGATACGGTAAACGATAAGGGCGTGCAGGCCGGAATACGTAAAAATGATCTCGGCCTTGGTCGTCGAAGCCGGATCGCGCTCTCTGGTCGCGGCTATTTCATAGCCGAACATCTTTCCGACAGCGAAATAAAAAAGTACCGCCGAAACCATTACAATTGCCGTAAAGATAAAAAAACAAACCGCCATGTATCCCCCCTTGCGCCGAGCGATGCCGATATTACAGATCCACAAGCATAACAGACGCGTACGCCTCTATCGCCAGGCCCTCGCCTACTTCTCCTGTCCCCTCTTTTGTTTTAGCTTTAATGTTGACATTGCAAGCTTCCGAAAAAAACAACGAGGAAATAAATTCGGCTATCCGTTCCCTGTACGGCCCGATCTTAGGCTCCTCGGCCACCACCACGCAGTCAAGGTTGCCCAGCTTGAACCCCTCTTCCCGCATCAGGCCCGCCGCTTTTTCGATGATCTTTACGCTGGAAATGCCTTTTATGCTGTTATCCGTATCGGGGAAAAAATGCCCTATATCCCCTTTCGCAAGGGCCCCTAAAACGGCGTCAGCGACAGCATGAAGCAATACATCCCCGTCGGAATGCCCCAAAAGCCCCTTTTCGCGGGAAACCTCTATCCCTCCTATCAACATGGGGCCTTTTTGGGCTATCCTGTGTATGTCATAACCGAATCCTATTCTCATGTCTTATTGCGTCTGCTGGGGCGGCGCGTCAGTCGGGCTTTTGTCGCTGCCCGCGGCATCTTTTTCGGCCACGGTATTCTTATTCTGTTCCGGAGACGGCCTTCTCGTATCCCTTGCGGCATATTTTTCCTGTCTGCCGTTAGTTTTCTGTTCGGGTTTTTCGTCAAGATCGGCAAATATCATCCTTCCCGCCGATGTCTGCAAAACGCTTGTGACGGTAACATTTACCGTACGCCCCATAAGCCTCCTGGCATTATCCACAACTATCATCGTCCCGTCATCCATGAACGCCACCCCCTGGTTGCGCTCTTTCCCTTCTTTTTTAATATGCGCCATGATCTTCTCTCCCGGAAATACCAACGGCCGCATCGCTCCGGCAAGGTCGTTTATATTCAGCACCTTTACTCCTTCCAGCCTGGCCACTTTATTCAAGTTAAGGTCATTGGTGACTATGGGGGCTTCAAGAAGTTTCCCGAGCCTCACCAGCTTAGCGTCCACCTCCCGTATCGCGGGCAGCCTTTCTTCATGTATGATCAGCTCTACACCGGGAACGGTTTTCATCCTCTCCAGCATATCCAGGCCCTTTCGTCCGCGGTTGCGTTTTTCATCGTCAGAACTGTCGGCGACCTGCTGAAGCTCATGCAGAACGAATCGCGGAATAATGAACTTTCCTTCGACAAAACCCGTCTCGCTTATGGCGTTTATTCTGCCGTCTATAATGACGCTGGTATCCAGTATATAGCGCTGGTCTCGCTGATCCTGCCTGGAAAACCTTATGTAGGGTATTATGATATTGAACTCGTCTTTGCCCTTTATCGCTATGACCATCCCCAGGTAACAGAAAACAATGGTGAACGCTATCTGCAGAACGGCATATATATGCGTGTCCATCGGTATGAGCCTCGCTATAAGGGACATCATCCATGACATAAAAAACCCGAAAACAAGCCCGAAAGCCGCCGCGGAAAAATTTCTCATGGAAACGCTTTTCAGCCTTGCCTCCAGTAAAATAACGACGGACGATACCATAAGCCCGGCCGCGGCGCCCCACAGAGCCGCGCTGCCATTGAGGCCCGTAAAATCGGAGCCGATGTAATACCCGCTAACCGCGGATACAAGAACAAAGAACAAACGTAAAAACCAAACTGTCATTTTCAGATCACCATCCTTTCTGTAAAACTCCACGCCTTTATAGCCGTGGCATCTTTTATTCCGGGACCCCTCTCTTTTTCATTGCGGGATCTTTCGCCAGAACGCCTTTTATTCGCGCCCTCTTAGGCGCGCTTTTACAGCAAATATATAAATTAAGATCTCTGTGTATCATACGGCATCCACAGGTCATCGGGGGCTTATCCTGGTCCCTCTCTTTTTGGTTTCTTCCGTTCTTTTCTCGGGTGTAACGCGCAAAAGTTTCCAGGGATTGTTCTTTATGTCCCTTGTAAAATGTTCTATGTTGTTGTAAACGGAGTCGTCGCTCAGAAACCTCCCGATAGTACCGTCACCCCTGTTTATCCTGCCGAATATACTTTCGAGATCGTTATACAAAGTATCATCCACAAGCAGCTTGCCCATGGTCCCTTCTCCGGATGAGAGTTTCCTGACAATTTCAGCCAGTCCGTCATAAAGCCCGTCATCTTTCAGAAGTTTTCCTATCGTACCCTCTCCGAGAGATACCCCTCCTATCATATCCGCAGCGGATTCAATCAACTCTTTCATCATCTCCATCTGAACGCCTACTGTCACCGGGTTCTTGCCCTGTATCACGTCCCCCTGGGAAAGAAATTCCTCTCCCGACCCGGGTGTTATTTCCGCATACTGTTCCCCGAGAAGCCCGAGGGTATTTATCCTGAAAACAGCATCTTTCTCCACGCTCACATTATTGGCGATCTTGATCTTCAGAGCTACCCTCGTCCTTCCTATCTCTTTGTCGTAAAATACCCTTATGTCGTTTACTTCTCCCACATGTACCCCGGCAAGCCTGACCGGGGCGCTCTTTTTGATACCGTTTACAAAATCGAACACCGCTTCTACCTCATATCCGTCTTTAAGCATGTAAAAATCCCCCACCGAGAACACAATAAGGAACATCAGGAATATGCCTATTCCTATAAAAAGGCCGACCTTCATTTCGATCTTTTCTTCTCTAAACATCGTGTTCTCCTTTTCTGGGATGCTTCGGATTTCTCCGAACGCTAATTTGTAAGAGGTCCTTTGGCGTCTCCCGTTATGAACTGCCTGACAACCGGATCGTCAGAACTCTTTATCTCGTCCGGGGTCCCCACCGCTATTATCTTTTTGTTATATAACATCGCTATCCTATCGGCTATCCTGTACGCGCTCTTCATATCATGCGTTACCGTTACCGACGTTATCTTGAGCGTCTCATGCAGGTTGCGTATAAGATTGTTTATCATATCTGCCGTAACAGGGTCAAGCCCCGTA
>CAYMBK010000106.1:0-2915 GCA_964388645.1 uncultured Planctomycetia bacterium
CCTTCGTACGTATTCCATATCTCAAGCGTATAACTTCCGGGATCCATGTCGTATACTTCAAAAAACGCCCTTTTCACCGGTTCAGGATCTTTCCCTTCGTAGCCGGCTCTCCAGGTGGATCCCGCATTGTGTATCCAGAACATGGCCACTCCGCCCACATTCCAGGCGATACATCTAGCGTTAGCCACATTGCCGGCAATGTACCCGCCTAATTTTATTTTCTCTATTCCTATCCAATCCTTGCCCGTGTTTGAAAGCCGCACATGGTGTTCTCCCGCCGGTATCTTAACGGAAACATCTTCGTCATAAACACATTGATAAACTCCGTATTCTTTCAATTTCCGGCTCATTTTCCAGGGCCCTTTACCGCTTCCCGCCGGAAAGGCCTTTTCAAATATTTTCACATCATCCAGGAAAACGTTCAGATGTCCTCCCTGACTGACCGTGCCAACACGGATCACAAATTCTCCGTCGCCGGCATAATTGACTTTGTACAACTGATCTGTCCTCATCTCCGCCTTTTCGCTGCCGTGCAGATATTTGACCGGCATCCCTCCGCCGGCAAGGTCCCCGTTTCCTATCACCTCATATTCAGATATGCCCGCCATGCCCCACTTATCAACAGGAGTTATGAACACATCACGGTTTCGCGCGGCAGGTTCGCCGCGGCGGTAAAACACAAGGCTTACCTCGGGCGACGACACATCTTCGGAATCCCAGTTGATACCCTCCAGGAACCTTGCAAGCGCCGAATAATGTCTGTAAAGAGCTTTGGGCCTTATGTAGCTATCATGCCACCAGTTCATGGCGCTGCCTAAACTGCCAGATAAAGCCGACGCCCATATGCTGTTGTGAAGAGCCCTTCCGTCGCCCCGGCTATCGTAATACCTGTCATCCTTCGAATTATCTATCCCGAACTCTGAAATTATGAAAGGTTTATTATGGCTTTTCATTATTTCCAGGCTTTTTTGCACAAGAGGGTTAACAAGGCCGCCTTCCCTTCCTGTGCCGTAAAAATGCGATGTCACGATATCCAACTCATCAAGCCGCCATATCGCGTCTTCGTCAAATTTCTTTCCCGAAGGATACCCCAGGCTGGTCGTTACAAGTTTTCCTTCCCTCCCTATGGATCTGAGATACGAAGCCATCTGCCTTGTCCAGCCACGCGGAGCGTTATATTCGTTCCAAAGTTCGAACGCGAGGATAGCGGGTGAAAAACCCCATCTTGCCGCCACGTACCTGAGCTTATTTTTATACATGCGGATAGCTTCGGGTTCGGTGAACATATCCTCCGGATGCTCGCAAGGCCCGCCGTTTGCGGCGTTATACGGGTTTTGAGACCATCTTCCTTCTCTCCAAAATCCGGGCCCGGAAACCAGGCTTCCGTAGGTATCCAGGCAAAGTATTATGTATATTCCGTTATCCGAGGCCAGCTCCAGTATCCTGTCGAGCTTTTGCGAAGACACCCGGTCATAATTACCGGTCATGCCGCACTCCAGAGGTAAAGACCAGTCGCATATCCACACGCGCGCCAGATTACATCCGGCTTCTTTTAAAAGAGAAAAATATCTGCCGAAAACTTCGGGACTGGAATTGTGCACCCAGGCGACATTGTGGCCGAGGCCGAAAAACGGCTCACCTGAACTGAACTTTAGATAACGCGGGTTGTTCGAGCTTCTCTTTAAAAAACCTTTGAGGGAAGTATCACTTACTCTGAAAACCGCCGGTGAGACCGCCTTTGCGTGACGATCGGGGATATTCTCGTTTTTGGCTGAAAAAAGATATTCGCCTTCTTCTTCGGGGACGAACCTCGCTTCCCAGAAGGAGGCATTTTCGGCCCTGTCTCTTCCCGTTAAGAAAGCGGGAACCACCGTTGTTTTTCCCGAAGGAGCCGTGAAAGTGACCCTAAGGTCCATCTTTACAGGATCGTCCGGATCACCGTCAACGTAGGCTGTCCGGAATACCGGCGCGAAAAGCTCGTGTTTGCGGGCCTCAGAAGGCGCTGATATCAACTCCGCCGCGAGAACTGATGTACATAAAAAAACCGCGAACGCGGCTGCCAGACAACCGATGAAACCTTTTTTCATCAGTTACCCTGCCCGGGCCTTATGTATTTTTTCACGGCGGAAAGAAGAACATCAGGTTTGACGGGTTTTTCAAGGACAGCTTTTACCGGAATGTTCTCCTCATCCGGCTCGAACCCGAAGGGCAGGTTCATGTCCTTTCTTATCCCCGTTGTCAGTATAACAGGTATTCCCTTAAGTTCGGCATCAGCGTGAAGTTCTCTGGCCACATCAAAACCTTCGGTTTTCCCGGACATCATGACATCAAGCAGTATCAGCGCTGGGGATATCTCCCTCGCCTTCGCAAGGCCGCTGCCGCCGTCAGGGGCCATCTCTACGCTATATCCCTTGGCTTCAAGCAAAGTAGCCATAGCTTCTCTGAAATCAGGATCATCATCTACTATCAATATAACCGCGGACATCAACACCCTCCTTTAAATTTGCCGAATATATCTGAAAACAACCGCCTTGCCGCCGCGAAGCAAAAGATCCGAAAAGCAAGCGTAAAAAAATTCGCGTCAAAGGGCAATTCTGCCAGGCGGATCGTTCGGTTCTTTCATTCCATCACGCTTATGACGCTCCCCACTGAAAGATCGTTGAACACATCAAGCCTGTTTTTCCCGAAAAGGGGCTATGACCCTTTCGAGTATTCCCGACATAAAAGCGATTATAACACCATAATTGGTGATGGGAACCCCCGAAGAAAGGCATCTGTTCATCCTGTGCTGTACTTCCCTTCTCGTGACCATGCAACCTCCGCATGATATAACAAGCTTGTATTTCCCGGGATCATCCGGAAAATCCCCCCCTGAAACCACGTCAAAAACAAGATCCTTACCTGTATACTTTCTC
>CAYMBK010000107.1:0-14121 GCA_964388645.1 uncultured Planctomycetia bacterium
ACATAACGGTTCCCACGGCGGAAAAAGCCTCGGAAACAATGAGAGCTCCCGGAGAGATAATAATAAACGTGAGGAAAGACGGAACCATAGTGGTTAACCAGAGACAGCTGAGCAGAGAAGACCTGAGGCAGATGCTGGGAAGGATAGCGCAGCTGTACAAAGGCCAGCCCGTAATAATAAGGGCCGACAGGCAAACATACCATGAAGATGTTGTGGGAGTGCTGGATATTTGCGCCGGAGCGGATATCTGGAACATTTCCTTCGCGACTATGAGAGAAGAGGATGTTTGAGCGGCTTCGAAGCAAGGGGAGAAACAGAATGAAAGGGTTCAGGATCTTCTCGGCCGTAATGGCCGTAGTTTTGGCGGCCGGCTGTTCATGCGCGGCCGCGAAAAGCGAAGAGCTCACGGAAACCAGGCAGGAAGCGGAAGACTTTGATTTCGCCAACGGCCTTTTATCCAGGGGTATGTACGACATGGCGGCATCGGCGTACGGGGATTTTTTACGGCGATATCCGGAAAGCGTGTATGCCAGGGACGCCAGGTACAGAAAAGCGGAAGCCTATTTTTTGCAGAAAGATAACGACAAAGCTCTTGCGGAATTCACACAGCTGCTTGCGGGCGACATCTCCCCGGCTATGGCTGCCGAAGCGCGGCTGAGAATAGGGCAGATAAAATACGCCTCGGGCAAGCTTGAAGAAGCCCGGTTAATGATGGAAGAAGCGCTAACGACTCCTGGCGCGGAAGAACAGGCCATTATGGCCGCGGAGTATTACCTCGCGGAGTTGTTGATAAAGTCGGGAAAACGCGACGAAGCGCGTAAGGCTTTCGAGGCTTTTATCGAACGCTATGAACAAGGATCTTATTCCGGATTTGCCGCTATGAATCTGGGCGACATATATATGGAAGAAAAAGAATACGGCAAAGCCGCGGCAACCTACGCGGCCGCGGTGCCCGTACTTGAGGAAACCGGACTTAAGGCCGAGGCGGATCTTCGGGAAGCCGAGGCTCTTAAATTTTCCGGCGAGAAAGAAAAGGCGCTTCAGAAATATCGAGAAATATTAAGCAGATATCCCGAACAGGAAATAAAGGACAGGGCGGCTCTGGGGGAGGTTTCGGTAAATTACGGTGCCGGCGATAACAAGGCGGCCATAGATAGCGCGAGAGCCCTTCTCCCCGGCATGAAGGTCGCGGAGGAGATCTGCCGAGTGAAATTCCTGCTTGCCGGCAGTTATCTGAACACTGACAGGTTCAGCGAGGCCAGGGAAATATACGGAGAGATAGACGGGCAATGCGCTTCGGCACGGATGGAAAGAAGAGCGAAGCTCAACAACTCCTGGGCCGGGTATAAACTTGGGCTGTACGAACAATGCCTTAAAGAGACAGGGGCGTATCTCAATGCGTATCCGGAAGAGGAAGCCGATGAGGCGCTTTACCTCAGAGGAAAAACGCTGGGGGCGATGAACCGGTGGGACGAGGCGATAGATGAATATGACGCGCTTTTAGACAAATACGCGGATTCTATGTTTAGAAGAGAAGCGCTTTATGACAAGGGGTGGGCCTGTGACCGGGCAGGAAAAACCGAGGCGGGCCTTTTTGCGCACAGGGAGTTTATCGAGGAATTTCCCGGCGATGAAAGAAGCCCCGGACTTCTTTTGAAAATAGCGCAGGAAAGATTGCAGAGCAAGGAGTACGATCAGGCCATAGAGCTGTATGAGAGATTCCTCGCAGAGTACGCAAAGGATCCCCAGAGGCAGTTTGCCATGTACCAGATGGCGAGGGCATTTTACGAGGCGGGAAGGTACGGGGATGCCATAAGGACATACGACGAGATATTGGAGGATTTTCCCTACTCTGAGATAACAGGAAATGTCTTCTACTGGAGAGCGATATCCTATCAAAAACAGGAGAACTGGGACAAGGCCATAATGGATTTCAGGGAAGCGGCCAATAAAGGCGGAGAGCTTGCTGTCAAGGCGTCTGAGGCTGTGGCTTTCAGTTTGTTCCAAAAAGGCGAAGAGGAGGAGGCGGCGGACGCGTATTATGCCGTGATCTCCGAAAGTATAGGAACTCACGCCGGCATACAAAAGGGAATATACCTCTGGACGGCGGAATTTTACACGGCAAGGCAGGAGAACGAGAAGGCGCTGGAGGTACTAAGGTCTATGGAAAAAGCCTATCCCGGAGCCTCCGGCCCCGATGTCCTGTATCTTTTTGGGGAGAACAGCAGATTAACTGGAAAAGATAAAGATGCCGTAGAATATTTCCAAAAAGCTTTGGCAGCCGGAGCGGCGTCTCCCAGGAAAGAACGGTGTTATCTCGGAATGGGCAGAGCGCTTTTGAAGCTTGGAGAAAAAGAAAAAGCCATAGCGGCGCTTGAAAACGCGCTTTCCGGCGACCGAGATAATGTGACCGGCGCTCAGGCCAGGATGGAGATGGGAAACATATATTCCGAGGACGAAGATCATGCCCAGGCAGCCCGCCAATACGCCATGGTCGCCATATTGTACGATGATAAGGACCTTTCGCCTAAGGCCCTCTTCATGGCGGCGGAGGCTTTCAAGAAAGCGGGATCCCCGGGCGAATCCGAGAAACTGCTGAGGGAATTACAGGAAAGATTTCCGGATCACCCGATGGCGGAACAGGCAAGACAAGGAACGGCAGCTGATAATGACCAGGACAGAACGTAACATAATGATCGCTGTTTTGATATCGATAGTCGCGCACGGGGTTTTCTTTGCCGCTTCACGGCACATAACCCTTCCCGGCGCGGGCGGGATAGGAGACAAAGCCCGTAAAATATTCCGCATCAAAGAGATCGACAAGACGCCGGAAACAATGGTTCTTTTTCGCGAAACCGAAAAGACCACGGTCTTTCCCGATAGGGAAGAAAGCGAACCGTTGATCGAAACGGCGTTTCTGGATACGGCATCGGCTGTCATTGTGGAACAGGAGGACCTTGCTTTTGAGAAAAAGAAAGAACAAGAAGACCCCGGGGAAGAAATAGAAGATATCGGTTCGGCAAAAAAGCCAGTCGTGGCGGAAGAGCTTCCCAGGGCTACAGAAAACTTGATAAAAGAAAAAAGAGCGCCTGCTTCAAGAGATATTTCCGGGGTAGTCTTGAGCCGGGGGCCGTCGAGTTTATCGAGCGCGCCAAAGATCCATTTTGACGAGACGGAATACAGAGAAACAGACCCCTTGAGAGGAGATGCAGGCGAAAGCGGATCTTTGGGGGACTCTAAAAAAGACAGTTTAGAGCCGGGAGGAGACATCGTTTCGGAAAAAGCACTGGAAAGGGTGGGTAAATATGAAGACATGACGTCATATCTCGAAGTATCTTTAAAAACCTACCGCAACCCAGACACGGGAGAGAACTTTTTCAGCGCGCAGATCACAGTCAGGGACGGGGTGAAGATCGAGCCGATGCCCAAAGAGATGATCTTTTTAGTCGACACATCTAAAAGTATAACGGAAAGCAGGTTCGAACATGTCAAAAGCGGTTTATCCGAGGTTTTGAGGAGCCTTGACGAAAAAGACACTTTCAACATAATAGCGTTCAAGCAGGAACAGGAGCAGTTCGCCGTTACTTCGAGGAAAGCCACCGATGAAAATGTCCGGGCAGGCAGGGCTTTTATAAGCGCCCTCTCGGCTGACGGGCAGACGAACATAGAGAACGCGCTGCTGAGAATAGTTCAATGCCCTTTAAGGACAAAACCGTCATATGTTGTTCTTGTCTCCGACGGCAGGCCCACGACGGGCATGACAAGCGCGCGAGAAATAATAAAGGCCATAACACGCACTAACATGGGCAAAAGGCCTGTCTTTTCTTTCGGGGTAGGGCTTAGGGTCAACGAGTATCTCCTGGATTTCATATCCTACCAGAATAGGGCCTGGAGTGAATTGGCGAGATCCGGCGATACTCCCGCCAGGGACCTGTTAAAGCTATACCGTGATATCAGCTCTCCGATATTGACGCATATCAGGTACAGGGTGAGCGGGATAGGATCCGAAGAGATCTTTCCTAAAGAGCTGCCGGATTTTTATCACTCAAAAGGGCTTACGGTCTACGGAAAATATTGGGACGAAGATGTTTTTTCAATGCAGGTCCTGGGAGAAAAACAAGGGAACATAAAAGAATTTATCTTTAAAAGAAGGTTTAGCGAAGCGGAAAAAGGCAGCCGGGAGATCGAAAAGAACTGGGCTTTCAGCAAAATTTATTACAAAATCGGCCTTGACACGATGGGGAAAGCTGATCCGAAAACAATGATAGAGGAAGTAAGCGCTTTAAGCTTAAAGTACGGCATAGATCTACCTCTTTTAGAAGAAGCCGCTCCGGGGGCCTGGGACGAAGAATAGGGCCCGGCTTGATCTTTACCGGCAAAGAAAATCCGGAGCCCGCGGAAGGCAAGGGGACGAAAAAAAAGCCTCTTCACGCTGAAGCATACCGCCGAAGGATGTATTTAAAGCAGAAGAGGAGTTTTTGGGGTTTACGAAAAGGGATTTTAGGTAAAAAGATGCTTATCTTGACTTTTCGCGGGAAGCTGATAAAATACCGTAACCCATTAAATATGAAAGCAGTAGCGTACCGCTAAAGGAAAGGAATGATATGGAACAAAACAATCAAACTTTGATATTAATAAAGCCGGACGGGCTTAAAAAATCGCTTACAGGCAATATACTAACAAGGCTTTCGGAAACTAAGTTGGAAATAGTGGGTGCCAAGATGGTGAAAGTTTCCAGAGAGCTTGCCGAGGAGCATTACAGGGCCCTTAAAGGGCAGCCCTTCTTCGACGAGCTGATAAAATACATAATGGGGGAATATCACAAGAAGAAGGTGATGGCGCTTGTCTATTGGGGCCCGGAGGCGATAAGCAAAGTAAGGGAATTGTGCGGGAAAACCAATCCGGAAGAGGCCGACTCGGTTTCAATACGCGGGTCATTCGGCAGGATAACCACAAAAGGGGTGTATGAGAACGTCATTCACGCCTCGGCTAACGAGGAAGACGCGGAGAGGGAAATTAAGCTATGGTTTTCGCCCGGGGAAATAATAATGGATATGTACGAGACCAAAGAGGCCGAGATAAACAAAAGCGCGAGGGTCTGGAAGTAGAAGCTCGTCAGGGTATTTGAGGAGAAGGTAATGAGGTCTATGACAGGGTTCGGGAAAGCCGCGGAGCAAAGCCCCTATGGCAAGATAATCGCGGAGATCAAGACATTGAACCATAAGAGTCTTGGGATATCATGCAGCCCTTTTAACGGATTTTTTCTGCTGGAAGAGAAAGTCAAAGATCTTTTAGATGGCAAGGTGTACCGGGGCAAGGTATTTGTCCGCATAAATAGAGAAGCGAAAGGCGCGCAGAAGGCCTTGAAACACACCGAGATAAATAAAGAAGAGGCTAAAAAATTTCTCAGGCAGGTAAAGGCCATGCAGAAGTCGCTCGGCCTTGGTGGCGAGATCGGCATCAAGGAACTGATCGCCCTGCCTGGCATAGTAGAAACCGCCGCCGAGGAAAGTGAAGACAAAGTCTGGCCTTATATAGAGAAAGCCCTGACAAGGGCTGTCGACAGGCTTGTGAGGTTTCGCAAAGCCGAAGGAAAAAGGCTTGCCGGGGATTTCCGCTCGCGACTTGCCAGATTGAAGAAGCTTAACTCAGAGATAGCCAGGTATAGCGAGGAGAGCACCGGGGAGTTCATGAAAAAGCTAACACGGACTGTCGGGAAAATAAAAGATCAGGGAGATGTGGATAAAGCCCGCATAGAAACAGAGGCCGCTCTTTTTGCCCGCAATACCGATGTAACGGAAGAAGTGACGCGGCTGGCGGGGCATATATCCTCATATCTGGAGGCAATGAGATCCAGGGAAGAAGAGGCCGGGAAAAAACTGGATTTTATAGCTCAGGAAATGCAAAGAGAAGCCAATACCATCGGATCCAAGTCGGCTGACATAAGGATGTCCAGAGCGGTGATCGAGATCAAGAGCGAAATAGAAAAAATGAGAGAGCAGATCAAGAATATCGAATAACGTTCCCGGGACAGTTTTTTATGGAGGCAGAGTTCAGAGAAATAGACTTTTGCCCCCTCGTCGCGGGGAACGAAGTGAGTGAGCGGAGCCGCCTTTTGTGTCTCTCGAAATGGGGGGCTTAGATAGATTTGCTCTCTCGCGGCGGACCAGGGATCGCTGTTTTGCATAACTCTATTGCACGGGAATAACGGAGGCTTCTGACGGAAATGGCAAAAAAGGGCAGGGAACCGATAATAGTAGTTCTTTCCGCTCCGTCTGGAAGCGGCAAGACGAGTATTGTAGCCGGGCTGCTTAACGAAATGGACAGTATAGCTCGGTCGGTATCCTATACCACGCGTTCGCCGAGAGAAGGAGAAAAAGACGGAGAGGATTATATCTTTGTCTCGAAAGAAGAGTTTGAGAGCATGAGGGATAGCGGAGAGTTTCTGGAATGTGAAGAGAATTTTGGGAATTATTACGGGACCTCTCGCCGGCAAATAGAGCAGATGCTCGACAAAGGGCTTGACGTAATAATGAGTATTGATGTCAAGGGAGCGAGAACGGCAAAAAAAGAGTACCCGGAAAGTATAAGCGTGTTCATAATGCCGCCTTCTATCCAGGAACTTGAAAACAGGCTGCGAAGGAGAAAGACCGACGAGGAGATCCAGGTCGAGATAAGGCTCAGAGAATCAAAGCAGGAAGTGGCCGCCTCTGACGAATATGACTTTTTAGTAGTGAACAACAAGCTTGACGAGGCCGTGGCAGAATTAAAACAGGTAATAGAACGGGAAAGAGAAAATCGGGACAGGATCAACAAAAAGGCGGAAAAATGAAACAAGTACCTATGGACCTTCTTTTATCAAAAACCGGAAGTTTATACAAATTGTGCAATATGGCGGCGGTAAGGGCGATAGAACTCAATAGTGGGGCAAAAAAGCTGGTTGATGCCGATCCTAAAGAAAAAGTCACGACCACCGCCATAAGGGAAATAATGGAAGATAAGGTCTCCCTGAAAAAAAGCAAGTAAAAAACCCCGGCAGTATAAAGGATATATTGAAAGTGACAAGGGAAATAATGGGCAAAAGGATAGTTTTAGGGGTTACAGCCAGCATAGCGGCATTCAAAGCGTGTGAGATCATAGGCCTTCTCAGGAAGAAAGGGCATTCGGTGAAATGCGTAATGACCCCTCATTCCAAATGGTTTGTTACAGCCACCACGCTCGAGACTTTGAGCGGGGAGAGGGTAGTGGAAAACATGTTCAAAAAACCCGAAAGGGTCGACCCGGCGCATATCGCCCTGGCTGACGAAGCTGATGTTATACTGATAGCCCCTGCCACGGCAGACATAATAGGAAAAATAGCCTCCGGAATATGTGACGATATTCTTTCGTGTACGGTTGCGGCAGCATCCTGTCCTACGATCTTCGCTCCGGCTATGAACGACAGGATGTTCTCTAATCCTATAATACGTGACAAAATGGAGTATCTTCGTGAAAAAGGGTACCATTTTATCGATCCGGTGGAGGGACACCTTGCCTGCGGAAGGCAGGGGGTGGGGCATTTGGCCTTGCCTGAAACTATTGTCGAAGAAGTCGAAAAGGTCCTTCTCCTCAACAAAAAACACTAAAAGCGGATAGAGTGGTAGTCATCTCTAAAACATCAAAAAGCCGTGCAAGGCCACGAAGAGTTATCGTGACCGCGGGCCCGACAGTTGAACCCATCGATCCTGTCAGATATATAAGCAACAGGTCAACAGGTATTATGGGCTATTCCATAGCGGAAGAATGCTTGAAAAAAGGTTTCTCCGTGTGCCTGATATCGGGGCCGGTCGCCTTAGAGGCGCCTGCCGGTATTGAAACGGTCAAAGTTTTTTCAGCGCAAGAGATGTACAAAGAAGTGATGGCGAGAACTTTTTCTTGTGAGTGCCTTATAATGGCCGCGGCGGTATGTGATTTCAGGCCGCAAAGGACGTCAAAGAGGAAAATAAAAAAGAAGAAAAGCCTTCAGGTAACGTTCGTGAAGAACAAGGACATTCTTATGGACTTGCGGGAACGTCACGGTTTTGTTAAAGTAGGTTTTGCGCTTGAAACAGAAAAAGAAATTTATAACGGGGAAAAGAAACTGAAGAGCAAACGGCTTGATGTTATAGTTGTGAACAAGGCAGGGGGAAAAGACGTTCCTTTCGGGGAAAGCAGGACAAACTATGTTATTATCGGGAAAAATGGCGACACGCGAGTACTAAAGGGCAAGACAAAAGCCGGCATAGCCCGCGTAATAACAGCGGAAGCCGCAAAACTCATGGAAAAAAAAGAGAATGGAAAAAACAAAAAGTAACGAGAGGTCGCGCGGTTTTACTTTAGGCGAATTGCTGGTAGTATTCGCGGTAACTGCCGGCCTTGTGCTTGTTTTTATGCCGCTTATCAGGAACATCAACAACAGGCAGCTCACGGTTGAATGCCAGAGCAATCTAAAAACAATAGGGCTGGCGCTGTACATGTACGCTAACAGCAATGACGGGAGATTCCCGCCGAGCGTCAAGACGCTTTATGAAGAAAAGTATCTTTCAGATAAGGCCATAATGGATTGCCCTTTCCGCAAAAAAACCGGCACTATAGACGATCCGGATTATGTTTATGTCGCCGGGCTTTCTCTTAAAAGTTCTAAAAACCAGCCGATGGTGTTCGACAAGGACAGCAACCACTCGGGATCGGGAAGGAACGTGCTGTTCCTCAACGGTGATGTGCTTTGGCAGGAATGAGCGCTTTGGGGTGAAATGCGTCGACAGGTTCCGGATGGTATGCTAGAATCTAGCCTGTTTTGCGAGATAGCGCGGAGAATTTAGGTGCACATATGAAAACATACATAAGGTTCATACGTCTTTTAATGCCACATGCCGGGCTGTTCGCGGCCGCGGTGCTGTGCATGGTGCTTTCGTCAGCTTTTAGTGCTTCTCCTATCGCGCTTATAATCCCGCTGGTAGACAAAGTAATAACCGGCAAGGACATCATTCCGCCTGCCGGGGTTGTCTTACCTCAGCTTATACAGCAGGGAATAGACAGAGTGAATGCCCTTCCCAGAATACAGCTGCTGAACATAATGACCGGAATAGTCGTCATAGTGTTTATCTGCAAAGGCGTCTTCGAATATTTAAAAAGCTATCTGATGGGGGCCGTCAGTGAACGGGTAATAAAGGATGTTAAGAACGGCATATACAGAAAATTGCAGGATATGTCCATGGATTTTTTCAGCCATAATCCTACGGGTAAACTGATGTCCAGGATAACCCATGACGCCGCGGTGATCAGGGATTCGATAGGCAGCGGCGTAGCCGATACTTTTTCCCAGCCGATAGAGGTTTTCTTTTACATCGTACTTCTTGTCGGGCTGAAGATGTACGGAGGTGTGCCATGGAGTTTTATTCTTGTGAGCCTTGTGGTTTTTCCGCTGATACTGTATCCGGTCATACGGATAGGCAAACGGCTTAGAAAGATCAGCCGGTCTTCGCAGGAAAGAGCGGGAGACATAAATAATATGCTGCTTGAGACCATTTCGGGCATAAAGCTCGTAAAGTCCTTCGGCATGGAAGATTATGAATGCGATGTGTTCAAAAAGAAAAACCAGGAATATTACGAGCTTACCATGAAATCCATAAAAAAAATGAAAATGGTAAGCCCGCTCACCGAAAGCATGATGGTTGTTTGTGTAGCCGCCATACTGTGGATAGCCGGAAGAAGCATGATATCCGGGGAATTGTCTTTCGGGGTGTTCGCCGCTTTTCTCGCGGCTATTTTTTCGCTTATGAAACCCTTTAAAAAGTTAAGCAATGTTTACGGGATCAACCAGCAGGCGCTCGCTGCCGCGGAACGGATATTCCAGCTTTACGATACTCCCGTCAGCATCATCGAAAAACCCCAAGCCCTCAGGCTGGAGAGTTTCGATAAGGAGATATCTTTTGAGAAAGTCTGGTTTCGATATGACAAGGAACATGTTATCAAAGGAATAGACCTTAAGATCAGAAAAGGCGAGATAGTGGCTCTGGTAGGCCCTTCGGGAGGAGGGAAAAGTACACTTGTCAATCTCATTCCCCGTTTCTACGATCCCTCTTCAGGGCTTGTAAGCATAGACGGGTCAGACCTGAGGGATCTGGACATAAGGTCTTTACGCGAAAAAATAGGGCTTGTAACACAGGAAACTTTACTTTTTAACGACACCGTGCGGGCGAATATATGCTATGGGCATACGGATGCCGATGAAGAGCAGCTGATATCCGTATCCAAGGCAGCCAACGCCCATATGTTCATCAAGGAGTTCCCGAAAGGGTACGACACCGTCATCGGAGAAAGAGGCCTTAAAATATCCGGAGGGCAAAGGCAGCGAATTGCCATAGCCCGCGCGATATATAAGAACCCGCCTATATTGATCTTTGATGAGGCGACTTCACAGCTTGATACTGAAAGTGAACAGCTTGTCCAGGAAGCGATCAATAACCTGGTTAAAGGGAGAACCGTGGTAGTAATAGCACATAGACTTAGCACGGTCAAACATGCCAACAAGATAGTGGTTATAAACGAAGGAAAAATAGCGGATTCCGGCACCCACGACGACCTTTTGGCTAAAAGCGCCTTGTACAAAAAATTATATGACATGCAATTCAATCCAGGCGATCGGGAATGATCGCGGCGATGCGGCCCGGCCGCTGACTGGCACCGGGGTCTGGCCACTGACTTGCGATGGGGTCTGGCCACTGACTGGCGACCAAAAACTCCTTGCAATTACCTCGTTTTTCTATATAATACTCGTTCGAGAGAGTCAGTTTAGTAAACCCAAAAAGGCCGTTTTTGGCTGTCCGATGTCCTCTTGTTGAGGGAATTTAATCGGGCAAGATGTCAGGAAGTGCCGGAAAGAGAGAAGGAGGAGTCGTGGCTGTAGCAACACAAATGATAAGGGATCTTTTAGAGAACGGGGTTCATTTCGGACATCAGACCAACAAATGGCATCCGAAAATGGGCAAATTTATCTTCGGAGAAAAGAACGGGATATACATAATAGACCTCAGAAAAACAGAAGAGGCCCTCATAAAGGCCATGGATTTTGTCAGAGAACTGGCGGCCGAGGGGAAAACCGTGCTTTTTGTGGGGACAAAAAAACAAGCGAAGAAAATAATCAAACAGGAAGCAGAGCGATGCGGCATGTTTTTTGTGGACGAGAGATGGCTTGGCGGGTGCCTGACCAATTTCAATACAATACGAAAAAGTGTGGATCGGCTTAAACATCTGCAGGAAGTAAAAGCCGGAGACATATACAACGAATACGCTAAAAAAGAAAAAGCGCAGATAGACCGCGAGGAATACAAGCTTCTTAAAAATCTCGGCGGGATCAGAGAAATGACCAAGATGCCGGATGCACTTGTAGTTATAGACGCTGAGTTGGAGGATATAGCCATAAAAGAAGCAATAAAGATAGGCATCCCGGTAGTGGCTCTGATCGACACGAATTGCGATCCGAACTTGGTTGATTATCCCGTACCCGGCAATGACGACGCGATAAGATCGATAGAATATGTTGTGGGTAAATTAGCGCAGGCGATAGAAGAAGGCAAAAGAGGAGCAGGCGCAGGTAAAACGGTCAAGGATATGAAAGCCCTGGCCGGGGAAGAGGAGAAAAAGGCCGGGATCGCCGAACAGGAAGCCGCCGCACCCGAAACCTCGGACACCGCCATAGAGCAGGAAGAAGAAAACAAGGCCTCTTCCGGAGAACCCGAGACCAGGGAAGAGAAAATTCATCCGGAAGAAAAACAAAAAGCGGATGTTCCCGAGGAAGAAGAGGGTCCGGCAGGCGACATAAAATTGGATATATGACAAGCCGGCAAAGCCGGTCGGAAAAACTGCGAAACAAAAAAAGAAAACGGGAGAGACAATATGAATATACTGGATGCCGTTAAAGATCTGAGGTTCAAAACATCCGCGGGTATGATGGAATGTAAAGAGGCGCTGAAAGAGTCTAACGGAGATGTGGGAAAAGCCATCGAGATACTTCGAAAAAAAGGCATAGCTAAAGCCGCGAAAAAAACAGACAGGGTAGCCGGACAAGGAATAATCGAAAGTTACGTTCACACCGGGGACCGCATGGGAGTTTTGCTTGAGATCAACTGTGAAACGGATTTTGTGGCGCGAACGGATGATTTCAGAAAACTTTCAAAAGATATCGCCATGCAGGTAGCGGCAGCGCATCCGCTTTATGTGGATCGAAGCGAGGTTCCGGAAGAGTGTCTGGAAAAAGAGAGAGAGATAGCCATGGCGCAGATAAAAGACAAGCCCAAGGAAGTCTCCGAGAAAATAGTCCAGGGCAAACTCGAGAAATACTATTCTGAAACTTGTCTTTTAGAACAGCCGTATATCAAAGATCCGGCCATCAGAGTGAAAGACCTGTTGACCCAGGCCATAGCTAAAACCGGAGAGAACATAGTCCTAAAGAGGTTTGCCAGATTCGAGATAGGAGAGTCCTGCTGAAGATCACGGGGCCCTCGCGTTCTCAGGGAAACATAAAATGATAAAAACGATAAAAAAACCGAAGCGGGTAGTGCTGAAAATAAGCGGGGAAGCCCTTATGGGACGGTTAAAATCCGGAATAGACCCTGAAGTTAACGTGTCGGTGGCAAGACAGATAAAAGAAGCAAGAAAAGGCGGAACCGAGATAGCGGTGGTAATAGGCGGAGGGAACATTTTTCGCGGTCTTACGGCGGCGGCTTCCGGGATGGATAGGTCGACGGCGGATTATATGGGAATGCTGGCGACAATGCTAAACGGGCTCGCGCTGCAGGACGCCTTAGAAAAAGAAGGGGTTCAAACCAGGGTCTTAACTGCAATAGAAATACGCCAGCTGGCCGAACTTTATATAAGGCGCAGGGCGGTAAGGCATCTGGAAAAAGGCAGAGTAGTTATATTTGTGTGCGGTACCGGAAACCCGTATTTCACAACAGACACGGCGGCGGCACTAAGAGCAGTAGAAATAAACGCCGAACTGATACTGAAGGCCACTAAAGTGGACGGCGTCTACAGCAAAGATCCGGTAAAAAATAAAGACGCGAAAAAATACAAGGAACTGACTTACATAGAGGTATTACGAAAGAATTTACGCGTTATGGATGCCACAGCGGTGTCATTGTGTATGGAAAACAAGCTGCCGATAGTCGTATTCAATATAAACAGAAAAGGGAACATAAAGAAAGCGGTAAACGGAGAAAAGATAGGAACGGTCATCAGGTAAGGCGACTAAGAGAGGTGAGCATATGTACAAGACCGAAGTCGAGAGATTAGCCAAAACCAGTGAACAGAAAATGTTGGCGGCCGTAGATGCTGTCAAGAAACAGTTCGCGACGATAAGGACCGGACGGGCCCATCCCAGCCTTATTGAGGGCGTGAAGGTGGATTATTACGGAGCCAAGACCCCGATAAAACAGCTTGCCAACGTTACTACTCCGGAACCCAGGCTGCTGGTTATACAGCCCTGGGACAAAGAGTCAATGAGTGCCATAGAAAAGGCCATTCAAGCCTCGGATCTCGGCATAACACCGGTTAACGACGGTAAATTTATCCGGTTGTCGATGCCCCAGCTGACCCATGAAAGACGAGACGAACTCGTAAAAGTACTGCACAAAATGGCCGAGGAAGGAAGGATATCCGTAAGGAACACCCGGCACCAGGCTAATGAAGAGGGAGTAAAGCTGGAAAAAGACAAGCTGTTTACAGAAGACGATAAATTCACAGCGAAAGAAAAAATACAAAAACTGACAGACGAGCATATCAAGAAGATCGATGCCGCTCTAAGCGAAAAAGAAAAAGAGATCTTGGGGTAATCCCCCAAAAAAATACCGGGCCGCTAGCTCATCCGGTAGAGCAACGCCCTTTTAAGGCGTGGGTGCTTGGTTCGAGTCCAAGGCGGCTCACCAGTTGTAAAAAAAACCAGGGGATACAACCCCTGGTTTTTTTACAACTGGTCCTGAGGGGGAAATTTTTACAGGAAAAAAATCCCCCCCCGAAGGGCCAGAAATACGTGTACATCCTAGAATGCAGCGACAAAACCCTCTATGTAGGCATAACCAAAAGCCTTACAACAGACTAAAC
>CAYMBK010000108.1:0-10299 GCA_964388645.1 uncultured Planctomycetia bacterium
ACAACAGAGATAGCGCTCGTTCGCGCGCGCATTTAAAAAGACATTTAAAGTCGTATTTTAAGGATCTCAGCGACGCTGTGGCCGGGGAAGAAGTTACCATAAGGACCCTGGACCTTCAGCCCGACAAGATAACGGTCATACACAATATACTCAGGGATAAGGGCATTCCGGAAGTCTCAGGGATAGATTTTTATGGGACCGATCTTGGGAGAGAGATACTTGTCTTACTTATGGAGGCTGTACTCGAAGCATATCTGGACGGAGCCGATAACCTGAAGATCCTCATACCTATGGTCAGGGGGACGGAAGATGTAGCGAGAATCATAGGAACGAGGGATATAGAAAAGATAGACAAAGGCGAAGATACTTCGGTATTTGCGCAAGCCGTGCGGATAGCCCTCAGCCAGGAAAAGGATATTACCAGGAAAGCTGTGGTAGGAGGGTTGTCTTTCGGCGTGATGTTGGAAAACAATGAAGCAATGGAAAATTTGAGCGATCTAATGGGATCTGCGGTGGTAGATTTCTATTCGGTGGGAACGAATGACCTGGCCCGGTATGTAATGACGAAAGAGCTTGGCCGTGAAGAGCTTATGAGCAGAGACAGCCCCGAGGATAGGCCCTACCTCACCAGGCTGCAACCGCCGGTATTGAAAGCGATCGTGGATATTATTCAGGAAGCCAGGGGAACGGGGAAGGAATTAGTTATATGCGGGGAGATGGCAAGCTGGTACGGCTTTCATGTTTTTTTAGCGTATAAGCTTTCAACGATGGGAGTGCGCCCCGGAGAGATCTCTTTAAAGCTCAGCATGGCTCCCTATTCAGTGCCTTTCGCGAAAGTTTTTCTTGGCCAGTTGACCCCGGAGGACTACGAGGGTATTGGAACTTTTCTTATCGATCAGAAAGACTCCCTGGGAGTGTTTACGGCTGAAGACAAGGCGCGGAAGGTTATAAACAAGGTTTTCGAGCGAATTTACAAGAGTGAAGATTTCAAAACAAGCAACCGTCAGACCTATGATCTTTTGAAGAGTGAAGTGGAGAAGTTTTTCAAGCAGGGAAACAATTTTGTACCAGGCGAGAATTTTACGGTTTTTCAGCTGACAGGTTTTGCCGAAGGGCGTAAACAGCTTTTTCGTGTAGGGTTGGTAGAAGAGTATCATAATGAAAAAGTTGAGGAGGTTTTTACGGAGCCCGTTCAAGGGGAGGCAGAAGCGGTCTCTCCCAAAATTACAGTTAGTCTGGCAAAGCCGTCTGAATACCGGGCTTTCTACAGAGTGGCTTCTCCACTGGGGTTACATGCCTCGCCTTGCACCAGCATAGCGGAGCTGGTTAATAAATATCCTGAAGTGGAGCTCCAAATGGGGTCACAACATGCTGAGCTGAAAAAAATAGCGATGACATTTGATCTTTTTCTGCTGGTAGCGAAGCCCGGAGCCGAACTTAGCATATTCGTTACGGGCCCGGAAGCTCAAGCCAGGAGTTTTGTTGAAGAATTTCAGAGCCTTACGGATCCTGTGAGTCCGGGAAATCCCGACATTTTCGAGATAGTGGACGGTTCTGAAGAGTGGTTGTTCGACGGATCCGGAGATCCGGCAGATGAACTGTTACCGTCACTTTATGAGGTTGTGCTTGGCATTCCCGATGGGATCATGGTCCGTATGGGAGAAGCTAAGATCGAGGAGATGGAAAAGAGGCATGGGATAAGGGTGATAAGGGTATCTGGATCAAGCGGGGATATGCTGGATCGGTTGAAAAGTTATAAACCGGATCCGGAAAGTGGATATGGTGCCAGCATCGCCGCGCTTCTGGATGTGGGACGTGACGTCGGCCTCGACTCAATAGAGGAGATAGTGGGTGATTTTGTGGCCATGGCGCGTAAAGATATCATGGCGCTTGCTGATACCGCGGAGCGCGGAACGCATCCGGGCGCGTCGGGTCTAACAGAAGAGATCTTGCTTAAGATCAAGGATGTGAATGAACTTCGGGGGATAGCGGCCGTGCTTACGAGAGTTCTTCCTGATATCAGCTCGTATGAGCTTTCCGAAAAAGGAATATATGATATGCGCGTTAACAGCATACATGATCGTTATCATGAGGCTTATCTCGAAAAAGAACGCGGGTATGTAGCGTCCCTTCGTGATGAAAAGCGGAAGATGTATCATGTGAGTACCGCGGAAAACGCCGGAGACCTTCGTTTGCTGGCCAGTGCTATAAGCCGAAGGCGCGATGACATGGGTATCGATAGCCCCGATAAAGATCCGGTCAGAGAGATCGTCATTGTGAAAAACAGCGATATGGCGGTATCCCCGGGCACATATCTGGATCTTTCAGGGCTGTCGGGATGCATATCCGGGGATAGTTTAGTTTTCATGGAAGACTCGGAGCCGCCTCTTACGCCGGGGAGATTGCTTGAGATGATAGAAAGAATCACAGGAGAGGATGTCGCGGCAGATCAGGTGGCCATCGGAGATAAGCCGGGCATTCTGGATGTGGACAGCCCCGGATCCCGTGAGATGTTACGCAGCGAGAACAAAGATAGTATGCTGGTGGTAAAAATGGAGAACGGCCTGATCAGTCAGCTGTACAGGATGACATGGAGGATAATGTCTAATAACGCCCGCCAGCCGGAAGGCCTTGAAGGTTTGGTCAAGGTTATGGTTGAAGGATATAATCTTTTTGTTTATCTTCCCGAAGCCGACATAATAGACATCCAGGAAATACGCGAATATGAGAACAATATCCAGAAGGTTCTCGTAGCCGCTTAAATCCGGTTTTTCGGCAGCCTTGAGAACGTATGAAAGGTGCGGGACGGCGATCGAAATGCCTGTTTAAGGCGGATTTCCAAAGACATCCTCGGAATTAAGCAGTTTTGTTATATTTTTCATTTCTTGAATAATATCTAAGACGTATTTTGCCGGCACATCAGTTTTGTTCAAGTGATCCAGGCGTGGTAAAATTTGTGGTAAAGGGCAGGACGATTTTGTTGCTTGACGCGTTGTGGTAGCCGGGGGCATATCCGACCGTCCTGAAGTGAACGGCAAAAAGATCAAGCTTGCTATTGTTTTATTTTCGTGGCGTGATAAACTTTGGATACAAATTAAACCGGAAACCAAAGGTTTTTGAGTAGGCCTTTTCCCTTGGATACTGGCGTGGAATACAAGGATGTCAAAGGGGATCTGCTATAGGTTGCGGTTTTTTGCGCGGGTTATCATGCGTAGTAAAGGATGAATATGGGTGCGAAGGTATTGTGCAGGAAATGTGTGCTGCCGGAATGTTATCCGGAATTGACTTTAGGGCCAGATGGGATATGCTCAGAATGTCATAATGTTGAAAAGCGTCAGGGACACAGGTTATTTGAATCTGACTTGATAAAGATACTCGATAAATACCGACGGCATGACGGATATGATTGCATTGTTATGTGCAGCGGAGGCAAGGATAGTACGGCCGCTTTATACATGATGAAAAAAAGATATAAGATGCGTCCGCTGGCATTCACTTTTAACAATGGTTTTGAGGATCCTATCGCGGTTGAAAATGTAAAAAAGGCCGCGGATATATTGCAAGTGGACTGGATCAATTTCAGGTCGGAATATATGTTAGATATGTTCAGGGAGATGATAAAGTCAAGTTTCAGGTTTCCGGCATGCGCTTTATGTTCTCTATGGTATATGCAGATCGTCTACCGGACTGTCTCCCAGTTCAAGCTGGATCTTGTCATAGGTGGCTGGACGGAAGGGCAGGTGAGCGTCCGGGAATCGGCAGGCATATTTTCTGCCCGGAGAAAAAAGGGTTTCTCCGGGAAAGGCATGAATGGCCTTATGGCCTTTTTGTCTAAAGATGTAGCTTCTTTTGTTGAGCAGATGAGGGAAAAATACGATAAATACAAAAAGTTCCCCAGGGATATGTCGGAGTTGAATAAAATGTTCAAAGCAAGTCGCCGTGCGAAACTTATTTCTCCGCATTGGTTTTTGCCGATCGGGGCCGAAGAATACACTCGCATTATTAAGGATGAACTGGGTTGGAAGGAGATCCCTTTCAGTTATCCCGCCGGATCTACCAATTGCACATTGAACTATTTGGGTTCTTTGCTATGCATGGAACATTTCGGATTCACTCACTTTCATATAGAGGATGGCAAGCTTATACGTAATGGTGAGCTTACACGCGCGGAATCGCTTGAGCGTCTCAATGCGGAGGGGTTTTCGAAGAATGCTTGTGATGCCATCGATTCGGTCCTGAAAAAATTGAAACTCAGCAGAAAAGACCTGCCGGGGGAGATCGGATCATGCTTTCAGAAATAGGTTATAGGCTTTACCGCGGCGTAGTGTCCGTTTTGATGCCCGTAATTTTGAGCGTGATATACATACTGGGTATCGGAATGACCGCGGTGTATGTGAGGTTGTTTCATCGGCGTCTTGTGTCGGGTCCGTCGAAAAAACGAAAAACATTTTGGAAGGAAGCGGCGGGATATTCGTCCGATATGTCTGAAAATCTGTCCGGGTCATAAGTCTGGGGGGCTGTATGAACGATCTAGTGTATGTTCTCAAAAAAGTGCCTTTTATTATCGTGGAGATAGCCAAGATGTCAAGGAAGCACAAGATGTATTTTTTACTTCCTGTTTGTGTGCTTTTGGCTATCCTTGCCCTGGTAGCTTTTTATATCGGCCCCAGTGTGATAGTGTCGTTTATCTATGCCGGTGTTTGATCGATTTCACGGAGAAAAAAAGAAAATGAACATATTAGGGATAAGTTGTTTCTACCATGATTCTGCCGCATGTGTAGTTAAGGATGGAGTTGTGGCGGCGGCTTCTCAGGAGGAGCGTTTTAACAGAGAAAAATACTCCCAGGACTTCCCGATAAGGGCTATAAATGATTGCCTGCAAAGATCTGGCATGACCATCTATGATGTTGACCATATAGCTTTTTACGAGAAGCCCATGTTGAAATTCCAAAGGGTTCTTCTAAGTCATTTACGTTCCTTTCCTATGTCTTTGGGCAACTTTATTCACATGATGCCGGGATGGTTTCAGGATCGTTTGGTTCTCCCTTTGAAGATACAAAAAGAGCTGGGATATAAAGGCGACATTTTTTTTCTGAAGCATCATATGTCACACGCGGCGAGCGCGTTTTTAGTATCTCCTTTCCAGGAGGCCGGAATACTTACGGTTGACGGCGTGGGAGAATGGGCTACGGCTACTAAGGGATACGGCCGGGGGACAGAGATAAAGATAGGAAAGGAGATCAATTATCCCGATTCGCTGGGCTTGCTTTATTCCATAGTTACCACTTTTTTGGGATTTCGTGTTTTCTCCGGAGAAGGCAAGGTGATGGGCCTTTCGGCTTATGGGAAACCACTGTACTTGGACAAATTCCGAAAAATAGTCGATGTCAGATCAGATGGCAGTTTTCACATGGCACCCAGGTTCTTTTCTTTAAATAAAGGCAACAGGATGTACAGCCGTAATTTTATAAAAGAGTTCGGGCCTCCTCGTCTGCCTGATGAAAACATCAGCCAGAGACATATGGATATTGCCGCGAGTCTTCAGGCTTTTCTGGAAGAAGTCGTGATAGCTATGGCAAGGGCTCTTTACAAGGAGATAAGGTCACCTAATTTATGTTTGGCGGGGGGTGTTTTTTTGAATTGTGTGGCAAACCACCGGTTGCTTGCCGAGACTCCTTTCAAGAACATTTTTGTACAGCCGGCGGCCGGTGACAGCGGATGTGCGCTGGGAGCCGCTATTTATACGTATAACTGCCTATTGGGTAATCCTCGTAAATATGTGATGGAGACTGTCGCTTTGGGGCCGGAATTCGGGAACCTTGATATTGAACGCGCGCTTGTTAATCGGGGCCTGAGGTTTAGGAAAATGCGGCCCGAAGAGATGTTTAAGCATGTTGCTTTGAGGATCTCCGAGAAAAAGATCGTTGGATGGTTTCAGGGAAAAATGGAATTCGGGCCTCGTGCTTTAGGAATGCGGTCTATTTTGGCTGATCCGCGTTTTGCCGATATCAAGGAAATACTCAACGTGAAAGTTAAGTTCAGAGAGTGGTTCAGACCCTTTGCGCCTTCTGTAATGGAGGAACATGCCGCTGAATATTTTGACCTTGAGTCAAAGTCCCCTTTTATGCTTTTAGCTGCGGCTGTCAGGAAAGAAAAGAGGGGAATCATACCAGGAGTAACTCATGTAGACGGTACCGCCCGGATCCAAACGGTCAGCAGGGCGACTAACGGAAGATACTGGGATTTGATAAACGAATTTAAAAATATCACCGGTGTTCCAATGCTGGTGAATACCTCGTTCAATTTAAGGGGCGAGCCTATCGTTTGTACTCCGGATGAGGCTATAGTGTGTTTTCAAAAAAGCGCTATTGATTGCCTAGTGTTGAATGATTTTGTGTCGGAAAAGGGAGAAGATGATGGATAGGAAGGCCTTTATTCAAAAGGTTATTGTTTTTTGCGTTGGGATCATTATGGCCGTTGTTTTCCTTGAGGTAAGCTTGCGTGCGATCGGATTTATATGGAAATTCCGACAGACGCAATATCAAAGATCTTCGGCCGAAGGGGATTTGACGATATTGTGCGTCGGCAATTGTTTTACAGCGGGAGTTGGCGCTCCCGCGGGTAAAAGTTATCCCGCGCAGCTTCAGGAGATCTTTGACCAAGAGTACCAGAATCATAACATAACAGTAATAAATGAGGGTAAACCGGGACAAAATTCCGGAGAATTGGCAGATCGGACGGCGGAGCTGATATCGTTATTCTCTCCGGATATACTTCTAGTACAAACAGGAAGCGCTAATCTGGCCAATCCATCGGGTTCCGGTAGAGTGATTTCTGCCGAAGGACAATCTAAAAATCTTTCTCAACAGCGTGCCGCGCAAAAAAGGCAAAGTTCTATTGCGCGGAAATTATTTTATGGATCAAGCATACATCGCCTTTTCAGGATGATAAAGAGAGAAATCCAGATTAAGAGAGAAGGGAAAAAGGGCGTGGGATCATTTGATCGGACGACGCTTGAAGCAGTTAACGAAAGGAAAGTGGAAGGTAGGAATGAAGAAGCCAGGAGGATGCTCGATCTTGTGAGAAAACTTCCCGATAGCCCGGAAAAAAGAGAACTAGCCGATTGGTTTATGAGATTTTTGAGATTCGGCGGCGCTGGAACTCCGCGTACAGCCACGCGTAGCTATATCGCTAATGCACGGCGCTCCGGGTATCTCAGCCGGGAAAATACATCGGAAATACTTGATGGGGTCGAATCCGATATCAACAGGATCGTAACGATAGCTAATAAAAACGGCGTAAAAGTCGTGCTGCTGAATTATCCAGTACGGTCGCAAATAAGCCGGAGCTTTGGAGGGTCTGTACGCACGTCAGGTACTGTAAGGGTCGCTTCCTTAGCGAGAGGAAAAGGAAGTACGAGCAGGGATCTATCTGGACGGAGTGGTCTTGATCCCCGGATACAGTTGGGAAGATCTTTGCCGGAAGCTTTTATATTGTCGGTTAACAGCCTCATAAGGGATTATTCGAACAGAGAAAACATTTCTTTTGTTGATGTTGAAAAAGAATTTACCGAGAGTGTCGATAGCGATGAGGGTTTTTTTGGTTCCGGGAGACATCCCAACGCAGAAGGGTATAATGTGGTGGCCAGAGTGGTTTATAAAGGTCTTCTGGAAAACAGGGTGATACCGGCCCCGCGATAAGTCGGGGTGATATGGCTATTGCCGGACGCCGGGAGACATGCCAATGGCGGAATTTGTCTGTGAGAGTTTAAGGAGTAGTTTATGATCTGTCAGAGCTTTGGAAAAATATGTAACAAGTGCGTACTTCCCGAAGCGCGGCCCGAAATATGGCTCAACGATGAGGGAGTATGTAACATATGCGTAGAGTATGAAAAAAACAGGATTGCATGCGAGGGTGTGCGCTACCTTCTTGAGAGCGACCTGGTAAGAATAATTGAGAGGAACAGGGGTAAGGGGGAATATGATTGTCTTGTAATGTGTTCCGGAGGAAAGGATTCAACGGCGGCTCTTTATTTCATGAAAAAAAGGTTTCACACGAATCCATTGGCTTTCACTTTCGATCATGGATTTGAAACTGAGGGAGCTATGCGGAACGTTAGAAATGCTGTAGAGGCATTAGGAGTGGATCACCTTTTTTTTAAGACAGACTACATGAGAGAGATGTTTACAGATATACTAAAGGACGCCCCTAAAGTAGCGCTTTGCCATCCGTGTTCTATTTGGTACATGGACTTGACGTTCAGAACCGCAAAAAGGTTCAAGATCCCCGTTATAGTTGCCGGATGGACTAAAGGGCAGTCCACTGCCAGGGCGCCTATGGCAAAATGCGTGTATGGCAAGGATCAGTCGGAATTTTTAAAGATGGGAAAAGCTACCCGGGAATTCCTTGAAGAATATGTCAGGAAAAAACCTAAGTACAAGGATTTTCCTTTGAGCATGGAAGATGTTTTAGCCAGGGCAAAAAAAAGGCATGGGGCGATCGTGGTCTCACCTCATTGGTTTTTGCCTTTTGAGACAGGGGAATATACGAGGTTGATAATTAACGAATTGAACTGGAAATATCCCGAGATCAGTTATCCCGGGAGGAGCACGAATTGTCTTCTCAATTTTCTGTCAGTGCACAATTCTATGAAAGAATATGGATATACGCATTACCACGTGGAGATGAGTAAGCTGATAAGATCCGGGGCGATTTCCAGGGAAGAAGCTCTTCGGGATCTTGAAATAACCTTTGGGAAAGACCTATTGGAAGAGGTAGGGAAAAAGCTGTCTCAAAACTCCCGAAAAGAGCCCTGATCAGAAGTTTCCAGGGACGGTTCTCAATTTGAAGTTTCCAGTTTCCAGGGACGGTTCTCAATTTATTCGGACACTTGTCCCAATTTTAATCTTACACCTGTCCCGTCCTCGATATTACACCTGTCCTTTTTTCAAAAACATGAATTGTCATGCAATATGATGGAGTTAATTGTAGGTTTGTTGCTGTGACAGGTGTAGGTTTGTTGCCGTGACAGGTGTAGGATCAAATTCAGAACCGTCCCTGCAAATTACCTGCAAATTACCTGCAGATTAGTATAATAAATAGTCAGTATAGCCGAAAAATGTGCTATAATTATAAAAATTTAACATAGGAACCTTTCCCATGAGAAAGCATGGCACATTTACAGTATTGAAGTTGTTCCTGTCTTTGATGTTTATGTTCGGGCAGGGATATCCCCAGCCGTCCGCGCGGGCGCTTAATGTAACTCCTTTTACGTTGCATGAGAATGTAGCTGAGAACTCGATACGGGCGTACTTAAGCGAGAGGCTGTTCAGATATCGGGCAGAAGGGTTTGCCCTTGATGGGGCGGAACTTTCACTTGAGCATTTCCCGCCGCAAAAGCTCCACGATATGCGGATACGGGTTCTGAACATTCGTAGAATCGGACCGGCTAACTATGAAATATTAGTTTCGAATAACGGCAAAGATTTTTTGTCTTCTCTTGACGTTGTTTCCGGGGAAATTACGGTAAAAAAAGATCTTGGACCGCGTTTTTTTCCTTCAGACGGCCTTTCAAGTGATGTGATGCCCGCCGACATTAGCGAGATAGTCGTGAAGTTCACGAGGGGCCATGGCGATGATGAGCTCGACGTGAATGATACTGAAAAATTGTATGGATATGTACGCGAGGCCTATGGAGAAGACGATGAGGCGGTGATGAAATACTTTACCGAAAAACTGCCGCTTTCTTCTGATGCTGAAAAAAGCCGGTTCGCGTCGATAATGCACGCTTTAGGCGAGGGGCTGTATTCCAGAAGAAACTCGGCCGGAAGGCGCGCTTTTTTGCGGAAAAGCTCATTTTTTCTGGATCTTGCCTGTAAGCTGACAGGCAAATTCGCGTGCCGCTATAGTTTGGCGCAGGCCCTTTCGCACATAGAGAACGAAGAAGAAACCGCCAGGATGGAGGCTCTTGACCTTCTGCAGAATGCGCGAGATGATTTTGAGCGCGAAAAAGCACTTATGCTTTTGGGGTACATTGATCTGAATGAGGCGAGGCGCGCGATAAGAAAAACAGAGCCGGGTGACCCTGATATCACGACAGGGCAGTACAAGCTGCTGGAGATCAAGGCCACGCTTGAAAATATTCTCAGGCAGCGGAGGTTGCATAAACCAAGGGGTTTATCTCTTTTCGGTGCCGCGGAACATCTATCGGCCAGGATCGGGGTGCTGCTATTTCGCCAGGATGCTTTTTCTTTTTATAATGACATATATTGCTTCAAGGTAATCTTCGACTTTTTTACT
>CAYMBK010000109.1:0-5327 GCA_964388645.1 uncultured Planctomycetia bacterium
GACCGCGACGGCGCTGAGCCTAGCCACTGACCGGCGATAAGTTGAAAGTTAAGATTTGACCCCATTATCAACCTGACCTCTAACTAGCGACCGCGACGGCGCTGAGCCTAGCCACTGACCGGCGATAAGTTGAAAGTTAAGATTTGACCCCATTATTTGGCTCCGGACTGGCGCCTGCCACTGTCTCGCGCGACATAACGTTCCACTGACTTGCCACAAGGTCGACTAACTGCCAATACTAATAGGTTGACTGCGCGTCTGTCGTTAACTATAATACATGGCTATGAAGCTCGTTAAGGTTCACAGATATTGTTTGCCGGCTGTTCTGGCGCTTATGTGTTCGCTGTCACCTTTTGTAAGTCGCGCAGAGCACTCGTTTGAAGCGTCCGGATATCAAATAGGCCCTGAGAATGTCCTGCAGATAGACGTATACTACGGGCGGGACAAAGAACTTTCCAGAAAAGTCAGGGTTTCATCCCGGGGAAGGATAACGTTCCCGCTTCTCGGCGAGGTGGATGTGGCCGGGTTAACGGTCGCCGGACTGGAGCAGAAACTCACAGAGCTTTTAGACAAAGACTATCTTGTTAACCCGCAGGTCTCGGTTTTTATAGAACAATACAGTACGGTGTCGATCCTCGGACAGGTCAAAGAACCGGGCTCGTTCGAAATAAAAGGCAGACTCTCGCTTATAGAGCTGATATCTCTTGCCGGCGGATTTACTAAAATAGCGTCGACGAACGACGTGAGGATAATGAGGACGATGCCCGACGGGTCAAAGAACACGATCAGGGTGAGAGCGAGCGATATCATCAATAGAGGGCGCGAAGAAGACGATGTGGAGCTCAGGCCCGGCGATATCGTTACCGTTCCGGAAAGTTTTTTCTGATACTCTGACAAAACAGACATAGAGAGGCCGTGGGAGCCCTTATACCCGGCGCGTACGGCACCGATCGCGCGGAAAGCGGATATCTTCAGAACACTGAGTTTTTCGAACCGACTAAAACCAAGGATCATAAGAAAATGGCCGAATACCAGGATCCGTTCCTAGAACAGGAAATAGACCTCAGAGAATACGCCAGAGTGCTTTATGAGAGAAGATGGATAATTATTTCCGTCACTGTTATCGCCGTGACGCTCTCGTTGATATTCTCATTCATGATGAAGCCCGTTTACGAGGCCTCAACGCATCTTCTTATCGAAAGGGAAGCCCCCAGAGTGGTCAACATCGAGGAAGTGGCTTCCTCGGATTTTTCGGCAAGAGAATACTATCAGACCCAATACAAAATACTCAAAAGCAGGGCCATCGCCGAAAGGGTTGACAAGAAACTCGGCAAGTACTCTCCGTGGAGCGCGTGGGTGGGAAGAGCCGCCGGCAAAGGCAAACCGTTTACCGACGATCAGCGCTTGGATGCTCTGCTCAAAGTGATCGCGGTCAAACCCGTGCCGAATACACAGCTTGTAGAGATAACGGCAGGCGATATAAACCCTGATCTTGCCGCGAAAATAGCCAATCTTTGGTCGGAAACTTACATCTCTTACATACTCGACACCAGGTTCGAAGCTACGCAGTACGCTTCGGGGTGGCTGGAGGAAAAGATAAAAGAAGCCAAAGATGCCCTGGAAAAAGCCGAAGAGAGCCTTCAGCAGTACCGCCGCAAACACGGTATAGTCGAGACCGGATCGCAGATAGGCAACACCGAGGTCCTCAATGAACTGCTGAAAAGAAAAGCTTCGCTGGAGATAGAGATAGCGGAAAAAAGCGAACATTTCAGGGATCGCCATCCTGAGATAATCGGCTTGAGGTCGGAGCTGGGCTCTATAGACAGGAAAATAGAGAAAGAAATGGAAAAGGAGATAGTATCGAAAGATGTTGCCATACAGTACAACATGCTCAGGCGTGACGTCGACACCGGCCGGGAGCTATACCAGTCGCTTTTAAAACGCATAAGCGAAACCGAAGTTACCGGAGAACTCAGATCCACCAACATAAGGGTAGTGGATAAAGCCTCTGTTCCGCGGAATCCGTCCAAACCCAGAAAGAAATTGAACTTTGTAATAGCCTTCATGATAGGGCTGTTTGGCGGCGGGGGCCTGGCATTCCTTATGGAAAGCCTTGATCAGACGCTTACGACCCCGGACGACATCAAGAACCATCTAAAACTCGCTTCGCTGGCGGCTATAGCTACTCCCAGGGATGAAGAAGACAAAAAAGTGAAAACCGAACTTATGACGGCGGAAAGGCCGCGTTCTACGGTCTCTGAAGCTTACCGCAGCTTAAGGACGAGTATAATGTTCACTGCCGTAGAGCGCCGCAGAAAGGTCATACTTATGACCAGTGCCGGGCCGCAGGAAGGCAAAACGACCACCGCGATCAACCTGGCTATAGTCATGGCGCAGGCCGGAGAAAAAGTGCTTTTAATGGACGCTGACCTCCGCCAGCCGCGCATAGAAAAAGTCTTTGCTCTCGAAAAAGAGCATGGGTTGACCGAAGTACTCGCCGGTACTGAAACCTTCGATTCCGCGGTGCACAAGACCGGCATAGATAACCTTTATGTGATAGCGTGCGGAACTATACCGCCTAACCCCTCGGAACTTCTGGGTTCGGTTAAAATGTCGGAACTCTTAAGCGCTCTCGGGTCGAAGTTTGACAGGGTCATCATAGACGCCCCGCCGGCGCTTGCCGTTACCGATCCCGTCATTCTTTCGGGAATGGTGGACGGCACGGTAATAGTTGTGAAAGCCAATGAAACCAATCGCCATGCCGTTCTTAAGGTCAAAGAAATGGTAGAAGCGGTCAATAGTTCCAACATCATAGGGGTAGTCCTTAACATGGTCGAGACCGAGCGCGCCGGAGGGCATTACTACTACTACCGCTACTACGGCAAAAAATACGGGCATTACGGCGCCGATAAGATCTCCTGAAGTTAGTTGTTCCTCCGCCCGGGCGTTACCGCCCCGGGCACGAAGATCCGGCGCGGAGTATATCCTATATGCGTAGAGACCGGACAAAAACCGAAGACGCGATACTCATATTCCTCATGGTATTCTCTCCCATGTTCTTCGGGGGAGTGAACACATGGGTATATTCCATAACGGCTTTATTGGCTCTTGCGCTTTTCGACATACATTTCCTGTTCGGCTCCTCTTCTTGTCCTGTTTTTTCTCAGGCAGACCTTGAAAAAGATCCGCGTGTTTTTCGCGGCCCCGTATTCAAAAAGCCCGAAAGCATCGCCATTATTTTGTTTTTCGCCGTATGTTTAATGTACATAGTACCTTTGCCCGAAGGGGTAATAAACGTCATATCCCCCAAATTAGCTGAGCTTCGCGGCACTTATGCCTTCAGCTCGTCCGGATGGCAGGCTCTGAGCGTATATCCCAGGGCTACTATGAACTATCTTATAAAACTCGCGAGTTTTGTTATGGTATATTTCGTGGTCTTCTCCAAGCTTACTTCAGGAAGGCATTCCGGAGAGACATCCCGGCCGAGGTCGGTGTACCCCGCGTTCATAATGTTCGGGGCGATCGCGGGAGTGCTTTCAATATTGTTTCACTCGTTCGTGGATTTCAATCTGCATATACCCGGCAATACGCTATACTTCACACTTCTTCTTACCGTCATAGCCGCGCTCGGCGGAAAAAAAGACAAACTGAACTATATTTTTCTGAACAAACTGGTCAACTCAATGGTCGTCATAGGATTTTGTGTAGCTCTCTTTGGTATTATTCAGTGGTTCGGCTGGAACGGTAAGATGTTCTGGCTGGTTAAAAAACCCGGTAACAATTTCGGGCCGTTCGTATGCTATAACAATTTCGCGGGTTTTATGGAAATGACCTCTTTCATGGCGATATCCTTGTTCTATTCGGGTATATTCACATCCCCTCTGAGGAATATGAAAAGATACAAAGACAAGATACTATGGTTCTCCTCGCCAGAGGCTAACAAGACCGTTCTTTATCTTTTCGCGTCCGTTATAATGGTGGGCTCTCTTTTTCTAAGCAAGTCGCGCGGCGGGATAATAAGTTTTGCCCTTGCTTTCGCGGCATTCGCGGCGGTTTGCGTGGCCATAAGCCCCCGGACAAGAAAAGCGAAATTGCTCATAGTGGCCGTTCTGGTCCTGGGGCTTTTTGCGGGCATGATAATTTGGCTTGGCCCGGAGGTAACAATAAGCCGGTTCCGTCAATTAGGCGTTATGATGCAGCATATAAGGGAAGGCAGGGGAAGCGTTTATCTTCTGCGCCCGTTCATGTGGAGAGACACCATAAAAATAATAGGGCATTTTCCGCTTGTGGGAGCCGGTTTTGGCGGCTACTCAAACATCTTCATAATAGAAAGATCTTTTCCGGCAAGGTGGGGCTTTCTGGTGTATGCTCATCAGGACTACTTACATCTTTTGGCCGAGATGGGCGCGGTAGGCGCGGTTTTTTTAACCGCGTTCATTGCCTGGTACATAAAAAAGTTCAGATGTTGTTTAAAACGCCTGCATACCGGCGCGGAAAACCTGGAAAAGTACTGAAACAAAAATGAAAAACCTGATATATAAGATCATTATTTTGGCGTTCTCTCTGGTTTTCGCGGCTTTAGTTCTTACCACTTTTGCCGCCGAGAGGTTATCCGCGATGAGCTTTAGGCCGGTTTTTTTCAGCCCCACGCCGGATGAGCGTATAGAGCTGATCGACCGAGCGATAAAGCTTGATCCCATGAACGCCGAACTCAGGTTCAGGAAATTCGTTTTACTTCAGAGAAAGCGCGTAAGTGAGGGAAAAGCCCGCTCTAATAAAGCCGAGCTTTACGCCATGAAAGACGCTGTAGACCTGAGGCCCTTATGGCCCAAATACCACCTGTATTACGGCCTTATCCTTGAAAAAATGAGCCCAAGGCCTAACATTGTCACCCGGCAGCTGATACTTTCCCAGCTTAAAAAGGCCGCCGAACTTAAGCCCTATAGCTCCCTCTATCAGGAAAAATATTCTGAATATCTTGAAAAATTCCGGGATATCCCGTGTGCGGAATGAACGGCGGAGAGGAACTCGCCCAAGAGGGTAAAAACCCCTTGTTCCGCCGGCAGATCGTTGTTATAATGTTCACATATTGAACAAACAACACGATCTCCACTTATAAGCTGACCATGAAACACATACAAGAAACCCTGCGACTTCTCGAGCACATAGAAGCCAATCCCCAGGCTACTCAAAGAGAGCTCGTGGATAAGCTCGATGTAAGCCTTGGCAAAGTCAATTTTATCATAAACTCACTTGCTCAAAGAGGACTCATAAAACTCGAAAGGTTCAAGACTTCTACAAAGAAAAGGGCATACCTATATATACTC
>CAYMBK010000110.1:0-7925 GCA_964388645.1 uncultured Planctomycetia bacterium
AACACATGAGGAATGAGATTATGACCAAAATCGCGAACTTTTAGTTAACAGAAAGCTTGACACTTTACATAACAATTCCAAACGGGAACCCCTTATCAACGAGAACTCTCCGCGGGCTTGCTGCGGTCCGAGGGCGCGACCGGCAACGAGGATCCTTTGACCAAAGAGGCCTCCCGGGTTTGCGGTTCGGAGTCTGCCCGCGCAAAAAAATCCTTGTCCGAAGTACATCTGATATTTGTAATGTTAGCTATTGAAAAACTTTAAATATTCTGGTATATTGATGGATATTAGGGGTTCCACCATAAGGTTAGTATTTCAAATAGTTGGTTGACTTTAAGTGATTATGCGTGTAAAATCTAATTAAAGTAAACAAACAGAAAGTTAGCATTTCAGTCGCATAAATAAAATGTGGAGGGAGAAATGAAGTACAGGACAGTTATCGAGCTTATCTGCAACGCCAGTGATAAGGAAGAGGCAAGCAATATCGCCGGCGATTATCTAAAAGGTGACATTGATTTCGGTGTTGACATGAAATGCCGTACCGAGTCTTTGGCGGGGCACAATGTTCTGAAATATGCTGTTTCAAGCGCTCTGATAATGTTAGTGATCGCGACATTCTCATTTAAAGTTACGCCTGTTTCCATGGAAAAAGGTTCCGACGGAGGGAGCGGGGTCAGGGTAGCTTTCAGGGATACTCACACGGTTATGCCGGAGCTGAAAACAAAACATAGGGAAGATTTTAAACAGGAATGGCAGGAAAGAAAAGACGACGCTATTCTCGAGTATCTGAAGAAATAAGTATTTGATTTCTTTAAGGGGACGCAGATCAATGTCTGTGTCCTCTTTTTTTTTTAGTTTGAACTCGCGGCCATTCGGGTGATATACTACCATTTCATTTAAATTCCCGGAGGAAGGGCAATATGAGAAAAAACGTTTTTAATGGCAAATTGATCAAGGTTTACTGCGGGGAAAAGGAGCTGCCCGATAGAAGGCGGGTCTGTATGGAAGAGGTTTCCCATCCCGGAGGAGCGCTTATGGTCGCGTTCACGGATAACCGGGTGGTGTTCGTGAGGCAGTACAGGGCCGTTATCGATAGATACATTTGGGAGTTGCCGGCGGGACTATCCTCGGGCAGAGAAACCCCATCGGAATGTGCGGGGAGGGAACTGGAAGAAGAGACAGGGTATGTCGCGGGACGGATATACAAACTTGGCGTTATATACACTTCGCCCGGATTTTGCGATGAGGCTATACATGTTTTTAAAACGGTTTGCGCGAAAAAAAAGCCGGCGAACAGAGATGAACATGAGGTGATCACCGTCAGGTCGTTTTCAGTGCCTGCGGTCAAGAGTATGGTCAGGAACGGCAGGATAGTGGATTCAAAAACCATCAGCGCTTTGGCTCTGGCAAGTATTATCTGATCCGGTAGAAGCTTCTCTCATACGCGGAGGGTATATAATTCCCGCCTCTGCCTGTTATGTTGTTCTTGATCAGCTTTGGTATGTGTTGTAGGATACCGTCTGGCTCCTGGGCTTCAGGTTCTTTCCGCGAGGAGCTCTTTCTTCAGGGTGGCCCAGCGCAATGAGAAGTTTGACTTTTTTGCGGCGGGGTATAGATAATAATTTTTTAAGCCGGCGTTCATTAAACCATCCTAAAATACATGTTCCTATGCCGAGTTCCGCGGCTTGCAATACGATATGGGCGCAGGCTATGCCCGCGTCAACAAGGCGGAAATCAGTACCCATCAGTTTGCCGCCGGCCCTGGCGGAGAGTTTCGGGTTCTCTGAAACGATCGCGATGAACGCCGCGGCTTCGGAAGCGAATGAGTTCATGTTATGTATCCCTGAGATGGCTTTTTGTGATATCTTTCGGGTAAGGGATGGGTCGTTGGCCACTACGAATTTCCAGGGCTGGGAATTACAGGCAGAAGGAGACATTCGGGCGGAGTTAACGCATAACTCAAGATGTTCGAGTGGTATAGGAGAGTTCTTTTTATATTTTCTTACGCTTCTTCTTCCCGATGCTAGTTCGTTGAAAGACATTTTTTCCTCCGGGCCGCTTAATGTTTACATTCCTACATTCTTTAACGCGTGTTACGGATCTTGAATGCCATGTTTGCCGGGCTTTTTCCGTCGCAACACCGCAGTGCGTCATAGAAATTGGCAATTTTCGATTACAGAGGATATAATATACCACGTGGGAAGACTTTGTTCCATAATTTCGCTATTGTTACTTGTTCCGGGTTGTGCCCGGACAGCCGTTGTGCTGCCTGTTGAGTATAAGCAAGCCGAGCATACCGGTACGGCTGGGACAGATCACATAGTGCCTGATCTTCATAGGGCGTCCTTTCATGTAAAAAAGAAGCTGGTTTACGGTCTCGCGTGGAACGGCATCCCCGTGGGATATGTAACCGTCGAAAGCGGTGATATTTCGAGGTATGAGGGAACGGAAGTCTATAATCTGAAACTTGTCGCGGAGTCCAATAAGTTCCTTTCGCGGATATACAGGGTGGAGGATACTTACATTTCCTATATTGACGTGCGAACTATGAGCAGTTTGAGACACGAGGCTGACAGAAAAGAGGGGAGGTATCGAAAACATATTATAGTTGAGTACGACACCGAAAATTTGGAAGCGGTCTATACTAGCCTTACCAACGGTTCTGTGAACAAAAGCCCTATAACCAAATATCCCCAGGATCCCTTAAGCGCGGTATGCTATTTTATGACATGTCCTTTAAAAACCGGTGAAACTGTTAACATCACCGTCAATCTCAATGAAAAGAACTATGATGTTGATGTTAGCATCGGAGAGAAGCAGATGGTCAGGGTTCCGGCCTTCGACGAAAGGCTATGTTTTAAGGCTACACCCAGAGTGGAGCTTGGGGGAAAGGAAGTGACGAAGGGCAGGGCATGGGGCTATGTTTCGGCCGACAGCGACCGGTATCCGGTGTACGGGGTGGTGAGGATACCGTTCGGTAAGGTTACGGCAACTCTGGTTAAAGTCGAGAATATTTAACAAAAGATCATGAAAACAAAAAAGGCGGTAAAAATGAAAAAGATAGCGGTTGTTTACTACTCGCGAAGCGGAAATACAAAAGCGATGGCAGAGATAATAGCCGACGGCGCCGGAAAAGTTCGAGGTGTGAGTCCGGATGTGTTCGATATAGTGGATTTCCCCGCGGATAAAGCCCTCGAATACGATGGAATAATAATGGGGTCTCCTACGTATTACGGAGCGATGTCGTGGCAGGTCAAAAAATTTTTTGATGACTCTGTGAAATTTCATGGTAAACTATCAGGTAAAATAGGAGCGGCGTTCACTTCGGCGGCTAACATCGGCGGTGGGAACGAAACGACCATAACAGGTATAACGAATGCCATGCTGATACATGGGATGATAATTTTCGGAAGGCACCGGGGAGACCACTACGGAGTCGTTTCGATAGGCGCTCCGGATGAAAGAGTAAAAGAACAGTGCCTGGACCTCGGAGAGAGGGCCGCCGGGATGGTCGAGAAGTTAGCATGAGGCCGGATGGTCCGGCGGAAAATTAACCGAACAGGAACCAAAGGAAAAAATCTTGAATAAAACATTTGTTTTAGATACCAATGTTATTTTGCATAATCCACAGTCGCTTGTGTCTTTCTCGGATAACACGGTACTTTTGCCGATAGAGGTGTTGGAGGAGCTGGACAGGTTCAAGAGAGATCATGATGAGAAGGGCCGAAATGCCAGGGTAGCTATACGGATGCTGGATGACCTGCGCGGTAAAGGAGAGCCCGGGCAGGGGTTCCCGCTGGAGAACGGCGGCGTTCTGAGGATAACAACAGGAATGGATTATGACAAAGTCCCGGGCCTTGGGCTTTCAAAAAGCCTTGCCGATAACAGGATACTAATTACGGCCTATTCGCTTCAGAAGGACGGCGAGCAGGTGATATTTGTTTCAAAAGACATAAATGCCAGGATAAAGGCCGATGCTCTGGGAATAAAAAGCGTGGATTTCGAGAAACAGAAAATTGATTTTGACCGGCTATACCAGGGCTGGAGGCCCATAGAGGCTGACAAGGAACAGCTGGACGCTTTTTATAGCGATAAGGAATTTCCCGCCAAGGCAGATGATTTTTTTCCCAACGAATTCGCGCTTCTTACTGACAAGTCCAACCCTAAACATACAGCTATCGGCAGGTTTAAACATGATTTTAATATCCTCATGCCGCTCATATTCAACAAGATGTCGGTTATGTCTATAAGGCCGAGGAACAAGGAACAGGCGATGGCCATAGAGCTTCTTCTGAACAATGACGTGCATCTTGTTACTCTGGTAGGCCAGGCGGGAACGGGGAAAACGCTTCTAGCGATAGCGGCCGGGCTTCAGAAAGTGGTGAAAGACAGCTCTTACAAGAGAATACTTATTTCCCGGCCGGTAATGCCGCTAGGGAGGGATATCGGATATCTTCCGGGAACCAAGGATGAGAAGCTCGCGAGCTGGATGGGCCCAATATTCGATAATCTTGAGTATATTCTTAACGCCGAGAAGAAGGATAAGAACATGAGGGGAACTACCAAGGCCCAGATAGAAAAGTATATCAAGGAAGAGGTCATCGAGCTTGAAGCGATGACCTTTATGAGGGGAAGAAGCATACCCGACAGTTTTATCGTAATAGATGAGGCTCAGAACCTGACGCCGCATGAGGTGAAAACCATAATAAGCCGGGCGGGAAATGGAACAAAAATGGTGCTTACCGGTGACCCTTATCAGATCGATAATCCATATCTGGATTCTTCCAGTAACGGCCTTACATTTTGCGTAGAAAAGATGAAAGGCCAGAGAATGTTCGGGCACATTACCATGACAAGAAGCGAGCGCAGTGCTCTGGCTTCACTGGCAGCGGAACTTTTGTAGTAACATATCTCCCCTCTGGGCGAAGGGGAGTGGAGTTCGTAAAGGAGGTTTTATGTTGAAGTTGGCGGGAAAAAAGTTGAGATGTATGGGGTTCTTAGCCGTGTTCGTGTTGATGGCAGGGTCTTTTCTCTTTGCCGAAACGGATGGTAAGCTCGACCTCAAGGTAGACGCTGCCAGGATCGTTCTTCAGGAAATGAAGGAGATGCCGGAAGAAGGCATACCGGAGGACCTTTTGCATAGTTGTTCAGGAATAGCCATTTATCCTTCGGTCTTAAAGGCGGCTTTCGGGTTTGGCGGCATGGGTGGTACGGGTGTAATGCTTCGCAGGGATAAAGAGACCGGAGAATGGAGTCCTCCGGTGTTTTCATATATAGGCGGGGCAAGTTTCGGGTTCCAAATAGGAGGCCAGGCGACAGACCTGATATTGGTAATTATGAGCGAGAGAGGGATGATGAGCTTATCCGGTGATAATGTGACCCTGGGAGGGGACGCTTCGGTATCGGCCGGGCCGGTGGGGAGGAACGCGCAGATCGAAACTACCGTTGCCATGAACACCGGCATTTTTTCGTATTCGCGCAGTAAAGGGCTTTTCGCGGGAATTTCTCTTAAGGGTTCGGTCGTGGGGCCGCAAAAAGATCTTGTGAAAAAGTATTACGGAGAGGATATTACCGCGGAGAAAGTCCTTTTCTCGGGAACCGTCATGCCGAGTGCCGCGGGGCAAAAACTCATAGAACAACTAAGGCAATATTAGCACGGCCTTTTCGTCGTGGCGGCGGAAGCGATAACAAAGCAAGTAGATCATGTACAGAGACGGGCGGGAACAAATGAGAATAAACATAAGGTACATAGGGAAAAACGATATCTTCGAGGTTCAAGTCGTGGACAAAAAGGTCCGGTCACATTTTCTTTTAACGCGCGCGGAGCTTAACAATCTCAGGACGGTGCTTGAAAAAGCTCTGCTTGAGAGCAGGAAAAAAAACAATGAAAAATAAAGGATATGTTCCCTTGGGGGAATTTTACGCTGTAGTGATCCTGCTGGCCTTTGCTTGCGTGATGCCGGGTGACAGCCGCGCTTCGGAGGCAAAAAAAGATAAAGTGAAATGGGTGAAGTCAAAGACGGGCCTCAGCTCTCTTATGACTCTGTCTAAAGACAGATCGGAAATGATCGCGGAGTATAAGAGAGAGACTCGTAGCTATAACTTGTTGAAAAAGGCGATGGAGAGCGGGCTTCTTGAATCAGGTGCCGCAGATGAGGAAATAATAAAAAAATACGGACAGCCCGTTATGGCCATGGAAGACGCTGTCGGCGATACGGTGAGGTGGGTTTACAAGCCGTCCGAGGCAGATTATTTCAAAGGCGAAAAGATATATCTCTTTTTTGACAAAGATGGAAAGCTCAACCGCTGGGAAACTGTAGACCCGCTTTGATATCCCGCGTTCGGTGTAACCTCGAAATCCATCCGGGTTATTTGGCCAGGGCTATCCTGGCACTTCCGGTTTCAAGGCCTTTGTAATGGGCTTCAAGTATTTTTTCCGCCGGTTTATTCTGAGGGGTGAACCTGCGGTTGTATTTTCCGCCCGATCTTACGCTGGGGTTCCATTTCCACCAGTAAACTCCCGCAAACCATGGTTCTTTCCATATGGTCTTGAAAAAAGCGTCATAGCACTTTGCCTGTATTTCCAGATCAGCGTTTCCCTGCATTCCTCCCTGCCAGGGAGAATGGGGGGCGCTCGGTGTTGAGGCATAGCCGAGCTCAGTGAACAGTATAGGTTTGTTTATAGAGGCATGCCAGTTGCGTATTTCAAGTTTCCATTTCTCCCATCCCTTTTTTATGTCTTCCAGATCCGGTTCGGGAGAGTATGATAGAGGAAAGTACGCGTCGATGCCCACATAGTCCAGCTGGTCCCAGAATTTTACATTCTTGAATTCATCCCAGTTCGCGGCATAAACAAGTTTTCCGGAGAAGACGTCACGGACTGCACTTATGATCTCGAGCCATTCTTCGGTTTTTTTGCTTGTGAAGGACAGTTCCGTTCCGACGCAGAAAATGTCTATTTTCATTTTTTCAGCGAGTTTCGCGTAATGCAGTATGAAGCGGCGGTATTCCTTAAACCACTTCGCCCAATCTTCTTCGGATGAAAACCCTATGTCTGCTCTCCAGTAAGTTCCGTCGTGTTTGTCTATAAGGTCTATATGAGGTTTGAGCATTACGGTTAAACCCAGATTTTTTGCTGTCCGCATGGCATGGGAGAGGCTTCTGTCGCTTGGAGTCCTTTCGGTGGACATTATGCGTGTTGAATTATATTTTTCCTGGTACTGAGTTACCACAAGGGCGAGATGATCGGTTCCGAGCGAGTGAAGATGATGCATTGATTCGTCGGAGTGCTCGGAAGAGAATTTCTCTTGATCCCATGTGGCGTAGCACATACCCCTATGTGGCACTATGGAACCCGTCTCAGAATACAATTTTCCCGGGGAAAATACCGCAGCCAGGAATACGGCCGCAATCGTTACTGCTGTAAAACGTCCGAGTCTTTTCTCTCTCTCTCCCTTAAACATCTCCCGACCTCCTTTTCAAAATAAAAAACCCTATCCGACAAAGCAACTGGCTTCGGGATAGGGCCCTGAAAAGACGGCTCGGAAATGATCTTCGATCAAATTCGGCGGCCTGACAACCATGTCCCCGGAAGGGGATTTTAGGCTCAGAACTTTGCGTCCCGCTTTTTCAAGCAGTTTGCCTTTGTCGTTTGACAATATCTTTTTTAAAGAACAACTCAACGCTCAATTTAGAGTTTAATGGTAAATTTCTAAAAAGCAAGATTCAAAAACTAGATATTTAATATCTAACAAAAGCATTCTATTAACTTCTGTGAGGATCTTTGGAAATCAAGATTTTGAGCCATCTTTCTCGGTTTTTTTTGTCGTTATTGAAACGGGATTTTCGATTATAGTGCGGGCTTTTTGTTTTTTGGTAAGCTTATCTATTACTCCGGCCGGACATCTTTCTTGTGGTATTTCAGG
>CAYMBK010000111.1:0-4432 GCA_964388645.1 uncultured Planctomycetia bacterium
GCTATTCCTTTTTAACCCATTACATCATTCCGGTAATTCCGATGCCGTTACACCGATACGGCTACACGTCTCACCGAGTCCATGAACTTTCTTATTTCCTGTCCGATATTTAAGGGGCTTATTATCTTAAGCAGAACGCTTTTGAAAAGCGAAGGAAGTTCAGCGTTCGAGGCTTCCGAAAGGCCCACCGCCACAAATGACGGATAGTCCGTTGGGCTTGAGTACCTCTCGAACATCCCTAAAAGCCCCATGCTCGGCAGCAGACGGTCTATGCCGGCAACAACATCTTCGCTGAGGTCCTGCCTGAGGTTATGCCGGTCTACCACCAGGAAGTTAATAGATCCTTCCGGATCCGAGTTTATATGGCCCACGGCAAAATGGATGGAAATATCATCACCCGCCGATGATATATACGTCAGCGAGTTTTCGGGAATGGGAATACCCTCTTTGCTTTTTAAAGATGCTATATCGAGCTTCGCTTCCTTTGTTAGGGTTTCGAGAGCTATACCTTCAACGGAATTTAGACCTTCGATTTCCGCGAGCTCGAAGCCCTCTTCGGCGATAACGATCGTTCTGACGAGCCCGGAATATTTCTTAAGCGCCGGGACCATATTCTTGAGCGCGTCTTTGTCTATGCCAGAGCCTGGCCGAACGTCTATAACAAGCCCCCGATTAGAACCTTCCCGAAAAACTGGATCTTCGATGCCGGCGAAAAGGTCCACAATGTCGCTTTCGGTTCTTTCGATGCCTTGCGACAGAGCATTTTTCGCAAGCGCGGAAAGCGTGCCGGGCATATCATCCCCCGAGCTTTCTTTGATGGCGGTATATCCTAGAAGGAGTTCTTTAGCGGCAGCTTCTCTTTCCGCGCTGAAGGGCTCCGCGCTTCTGTAGCGGCTGAGCTCGGTAAGAGCCTGCTCAAATATCAGGCCGATATCGGACGGGACTTCCTTCGGAGAAATGCCGGTTTCTTCCGCGTTTTTGATGCGGTAAAGGTCCGCAATTATGCCGTCAGCACCCGAGAGCTTTTCGTCTTCGATAGAGTTCAGGACCCTCACGGCAAGATCCTTGAGATCGCCGTCATCCAGCTTTGATACGGAGAATCTGTCAAGAGCGGAGATGTAAGGCGAGATATCCGACGTAAAAACCTGTAACCGGACTTTCTCGATTATCTTGCCCATCTCATCTTCGCGGGCTACCGTAACTTGCCCGGCTTCGTTAACACTGAAAAGTCCCGGGATATTTACCATGAAGCGGACAGTTTGCGGCCCCTGCGCTTCGATCTGGGAGCTAACGTCTTCCGCGGTCGTACCGGCAACAAAAAGCACGTCGGGATACAGGCCGTTAAGTTCCGACAGATCCGGATCCGGAGATGCTTCTTCGAAAACTATACCCACGATGGCTTTAGCAGGGCCATGCGCCGGTTCACCCTCTTCCCGGCGACCCGGTTTTGCCTTAGCACCAACCGGGGATCTAACCCCTTCGAGTAAATTCAGAATATCCTTTCCCCTATCCGTCGCCGCCAGCTTACTTTCTATTCCGGCCTTTATCGAATGAAAGTCCTTGTCCTGAATGTTTTCCTGAATAATTTTCAAAATCTTATTTTTCCCGATATCGTCAGCAAGGGTATTCATGCCCTCCTTAAAACCCTCGATGACCATGTCCAAGTGGTCTTCGCCGTTTTCTTTATCGCGTAACAGTCGCATGAACTCGAGCTCATTCCCTCCGAGAACAGGAGGGATGCGATAGTCCCGGTCCGGGGTCCCTTCATCAAAATCAAAAAGATGTTCCCAGTCGATCCTGAACAAACGGCCTCCGTATTCGGTTTCAGACAAAAGTATATGCTTCATTTTACAGTCCCTAGCTCCCAGAGCATATTCAACGGCAAATATTTTTCCCAGCCCCTTGAGCCGCTCTCCGACTTCCTGCTTTGAGCCCTGAAGGACGGAATCCAGACCGGTCACCACGAAACTTCCGTGTTCCTGACCTAATCCGAGTGCTTCCTCGTACGCGACAAGCCTGTTAGGCACATATTCAATTATCGCCCAACTGCCAGACGCCGGAAGAGCTGACGCGACCCTTATCACTCCGTAACTTTTTTCGTTCAACACTTCCGAGGTGACCCTTGTGGCTATTGTGTCATAGGCGACACTTTGCGAAGCCGGGTTCCACTTGCATAGGAAATGTTTGGGATGTCCGCTGTCAGGTTCGGATGCCTCAATTTTGAAGATAGGGTTTTTCCCTTCCATGATAAGGTTTCCATCCTGCGGGAGAAAAGAAAAGCTCTCTATGGTAAATTTTTTGTCTTTAAAAATGAACCCTTCCTCCGAGATTATACTTTCGAGGCTTTGCAAATAGGCGCTATTCTGAAATCGCTTGTCTATCATGGTTAAATCATATAATACATTTCGCAAATGATGCGCGGCGGTAAGTGTAAGTGGACCCCGGAAACCTTGTATGGAACCCGGCCCAAATATTCCGTACAAATTTTTGCCGCTGGCACTTCTTTCTCCTAGTATCCCTTCGAAAAACATGTACGCGTAAGCGGCCGCGGATTCCGGACTAAGCTTATATTTGATCACATCATCGGACCACTTCGCGACGCTCATTTCGAGCCCATAAGCTAATGCGTTCCAATTATAATCACGGAGAGCTTTTGCGCTTGTTAGCCTATGCGCGAGCTCGAAAGGCTTCACGGCTCTTGTGTTTCCTCCGCTCAGCCGCAGCACCTCGTTCATTGCATTGTTCACTGTATACACATGTGCCAGCAGTTGCGCTCGCGTCGTCGCGTCCAGGATGTTTCCGTCAAACCCCAGATACGTTGGCGCGTAGTTGGGGTTAAGTCCGATTTTGAAAAACCAGTCGGCTACCATGGGCGTAAAAGCGGAAACAAAATCCATGTCTTCTGAAAAAAGATCCCTGAGCGCTGAGTCAGCAGCTTTTTGGTATTCGTCGTATTGTTCGTATTGTTCCGAGTCGTTTTTCAGAGCGGATGCGGACGGCGACATGGCGTAAACGAGGTATTCATTCAGCGTCTTTTTAACTTCTGCGCCTGACTTGTTTTCTAAAAGAGGAGGAAGGATCTTCAAAAAATCAGTATATACCAGCAGGTCACCGGTGATGTATTCAATTCCGGCACCTTTAAGAATATTGAAAAGCGCCTTTATATTTGTTCTTAGTGCCTCGATCTCCTGTTCCGAAAGCTGGCTTGTTCTCTCCATCCCCAGTATCTCTGTCTCCAGTAATTTTTTGCTGGGGGTTTGCAGGCCTTCTTCGGTAACTTTGATCATGGGGAATTTCTCAAGTATGCTGATATGTTCAGAGAAAAACAATTTTTCAAGACTATCGAGATGACCGACAAGTGCGCTTACATTTTTGTGTGGTGGCGGATCTTCGGTAACCGTGCTCGGGTGACCCGGCCATAGCGCTATTGATCCTTCCCCCTCGTTAAATGTCGGGGGTGGCAGCGTGCTTTTCCTCCATACATCGCTCAAACCGTCGACAACACTTATCTCCTTCTCCGCTTTTACGCTTTCCAGCCCGGGTAAAGGTCCTTTCAGCGAATGATTCAGGAACAGCAGTCCGCCTTCCCTAAGGAAACTGACTGCATCCGACATCCACAGATGTGAATCACCAATAGGCAGACCGCGCTCGAAATAAATATCGTAACCATCTTTGAGTTCGCTCGGGAAAATATCTTTTCCCAAGGCACGGTACAAAATTATCTTCTTGTCGCGGCCGTCATGGGCGAACTCGAAGATAAACCTGGTGAGGGTCTCTCCTTTGTCGTCGACAACTTTCTCCGAAACAACCTCTATCTTTTCGGTCACCCCGCATGCTAATATCGCCACACAGTATTCTCTCTCAATCTCGGCGTCAGAAATGCCGTACATAGGATCAACGCCGACTATCAGGCCGGCATTCGTGCCCTCGATCAGGGTCCTCACGTCAAACTTTATACCCGGATAGTAGGCAACTTCCGGGCGCTGTTGCCTGAGTTCCCGTTTGATAATGCCGCGTATAGTAGCCGTTACTTCGCTTGAATAGAAGTGTTTCAGTGCGCATATCTGCCTTGCCAGATGTACCGCCGCCTTACCCATACCTGCCACAGTTGCCGCCCTCAACATGAGCTCGTGGAACGATATCCTGATAAATCGTCTCAGCCGGTGCGTCAGCGGAAACACGCTGTGTTTGGTAAGTTGAGGGAGGGGTGCAATGCCGATGAATGGCGACCCGGACCGGGGGGGCTTTTCAGCTTTTGCGGCCCGTCTTTTTGCGGCCGCGCTTCTGATCCAGCTAACTGTCTTGCTGATCCCGCTGACTGTCTCGCGGAAAAACCATCCAAACAATCCCGTTCCCATGAAACTTAGAGTGGATCCTGGGGCTTCCGGTGTATCATTTCTATCCGTGGGTTGCGGTGTGTCCGCCGTGGGTT
>CAYMBK010000112.1:0-7609 GCA_964388645.1 uncultured Planctomycetia bacterium
TGACCACACATAGCAGGACATGCCAAATAGGACGTTTTTCTGTTTTGATCTGATCAGCTATGTCCGCAATACGCTGTTCCCGGTATCACGGGTCTCTGGTTTTCAGGGAAGCGGCCTACACGGCCTGTAATATGCCATCCTCGGGACTATACGCCTCGGAGAACATTATAACATGCTTAGAACACGCCGATACATGGTAATACTCGCCTTTAGCGCGTGTTTCCTTCTGCTTTTTTTTCGACTTTTCTATATACAGGTGCTCGAGCGGGAAAAGTATTCAGACCTCGCGAACAGGCAGCATAACAAGGTGTCGACCATAGAGGCTCGACGGGGAACGATCTTTGACCGGTACAGGGATCCTTTGGCGATAAACATGGAAGTGCGGAGTGTTTTCTGTAATCCACGGATCATCCGAGACAAGGACTATCTAGCGAATGTGCTGTCCGAAGAGCTGGGGCTTGATACCGATTTTGTCAGATCCAGGCTGAATAGGAACAAAGCGTTCATGTGGATAAAAAGGAAGATAGGCCTTCAGCAGTATGAAAAGCTGAGTTCCATGGATCTCCAGGGGGTTTATTTCAGGCCGGAGAGTGAACGTAGATACCCCAATGAGACCATGGCCGCTCATTTGTTGGGGTTCGTCGGGATGGACAATGAGGGGCTGGAAGGCCTTGAACTTTTGTACGACCGCGAGCTTAAAGGGCGCAGCGGACGGAGGCATGAGACCAGAGACGCCAGGATGCGCACTGTACTTAGAAAAGGAACAATATCTACACTTCCTAAAAACGGTAACAATCTCGTGTTAACGATCGACAGCGTGATACAGTATATAGCAGAACAGGAATTAGAAAGGATGGTAGAGGGTTTTAAGCCATCCGGCGGTACTGTGATAGTTATGGAACCCTCCTCGGGGAGGATACTAGCGATGGCGAACAGGCCCGTATTTGACCCGAACGATATATCTTCGGTTTCTCCCGAGGCGATAAAGAATTCGGCCATAAGTGATATTTTCGAGCCGGGCAGCGTTTTTAAGATAGTGGCGGCCAGCGCGGCCATTGAAGAGAATATATTAGCGCTTCAGGACAAGGTCCACTGTGAAAACGGGAAATTCAAAGTGGGAGGCAGAATACTTAATGATTACAGGCCTTACGGTGAGCTTACATTTGAAGATGTTATCGCCAAGTCAAGCAACATAGGGATAGTCAAAGTCGCCCAGAAATTGGGAGATAAAAAACTTTTTGAATACATACAAAATTTTGGTTTTGGAGAAAAGACCGGAGTGGATCTCCCCGGTGAAGTTCACGGGATAAGCCGGCCTCCGGGGGTATGGTCTCGCAGCGATATTACCACTATACCGATGGGGCAGGGTATAGCGGTAACATCTTTGCAGCTTGCCTCGGCTGTAAGTGTGATAGCCAACGGAGGGCACCTCATGAGGCCGTATGTTGTAGAGGCGATGACCACATGGGAGGGAGGAGAGATCTTAAGCAGGCATCCCGAGCAAATACGCCGGGTGTTACGGGCTGAGACATGCGAGAAGATGAAACAGGCCATGGAAAAGGTGATGACTGACGGGACAGGAAGGGCGTCAGCGTCTAAACGTTATGAGACATGCGGTAAGACGGGAACCGCTCAAATGGCGGCCCCCGGCGGGGGATACTACCCTGACAAATACTACGCGACTTTCGTGGGGTTCGCGCCGAAAGAGAACCCTCTTATTAGTGTTGTTGTGGTGGCGCGTGATCCCCGGACGCAGCATTTCGGCGGGACAGTAGCCGGCCCTGCTTTTAAGAGGATCGTTGAAAGAGTACTTGAATATCTGGGGGCGGAGGAGGCCGCAGCGACCGGTCGTCATGCGGCAAGCCGATGATCGGTACCTGTGCGGCGAAGATCGGGTTTTAGTGCTATGCCGTTCTACCGGGGAATGAAAAATCCGCGGCGAAGCGGGTGAAAAGGTACTTATGCTGCCAGGCAAGGCCTGTAAAGGAGAGTTAAATGGGAATGTCATTGGAGAAAATCGAACGAATGATATCATTGTCTCAGGCAGTGATACGCGATGATTCCAGGAAAGTCGAGGACGGGGATATTTTTGTCGCGACGAGAGGGGTTTTTCAAGACGCGCATGTTTATATAAGAGAGGCCGTTTTAAAAGGGGCCGCGGCGGTTGTATGCGAAGATAATGATCTTTTACAGGACGAGCGATATTCGGGGAAGATCGTTATCGTACCGGATTCCCGAAAAGCTCTGGGGGATCTGGCTAAACTGCAATTCAAAGACCCGTCACGCGAGCTTATGATCTACGGTGTCACGGGAACTAACGGGAAAAGCACCACGGTATCGATGATCGAGGGCGTTTTCAGGTTTATGGGGTTGCCGTGCGGAATGACCGGTACAGTTTTTAACAAGATACGGGGAGATATTCTCGAAAAGGCGGAGATGACCACTCCGGGGTTGATGAAGCTGAACTGTATGCTCAGAGAAATGGCTGACAACGGCAAAAAAGCCGCAGCGGTAGAGATGTCCAGCCACGCTTTGCAACAGGGAAGGGTCTGCGGTATTGAGCTCGAAGGAGCTGTCTTTACCAATATAACGTCCGAACATATGGATTATCATGGCGATATGGAGGCGTATCTGAAAGCGAAGTCCAAGATATTCGATCTTTTGAGACGGGGGGGCGCGGCGGCGGTGAACGCGGATGATGATATGGTAATGCGGACAGCGAAGGGTCTTTGCAAGGCGGATGTAATAACTTTTGGCAGTGATCCCAAAAGCGGGGTAAGCTTTCGGGACGTGTATTTCGGACCGGAGGGAACTGAGTTCGATATTCTCTTTTACGGGAAGAAGATAGAGAGGGTAAAGTCCCCGTTTCCGGGGAAACACAATATTATGAACATGCTGGGGGCGGCTGCCGTGCTTTTGAAAAAGGGATTTCCACAACAGGACATAATAAAAGGGCTGGAGCACTCTGCAGCGCTTCCCGGTAGGCTCGAAAAAATAGATTCATCCGCGCCTTTCCGGGTATTTGTGGATTATGCCCATACGCCGGATGCCCTTAGAAGTGTGGTTGAGAGCCTAAAAGCGGCCACAACCGGAAGACTTTTATGTGTTTTCGGGTGCGGGGGCGACAGGGATACCGGGAAGCGCCCCGTTATGGGCGCTATAGCCGGTGAGTTTTGCGACAGCATAGTCCTGACAGATGATAACCCGAGGACTGAAGATCCGCAGAAGATCCTGAGAGAAATAGAACGGGGTATCCCGCAGGGGGCGGAATATAGTATAATGCATGACAGGCAGATAGCCATAAACAAAGCGATCAGTGAGGCCGGGAGAGGGGATACAGTTCTTATCGCAGGCAAAGGACACGAGAACTACCAGATATTCGCCCAGAGGACGGTTCATTTTGATGACAGGGAAGCTGCTGTTTCAGCGTTAAAAAAGACAGGTTACCGGGCCGCATGACGCGGCATCGGGAAAGAGAAGATACAATGGAACTTTTAACATTGGGTGATGTGGTCGATCTTTCTGAAGGTGAGCTTATTTCGCGCGGAGGGGTTTCTCCGACACGGAAATTCTCAATAGATTCCAGGAGCGCGGGGCCTGGAGATGTTTTTATAGCGGTAAAAGGCAGGAATTTTGACGGGCACGACTACATAGCCGAAGCCCTCTCAAAGGGTGTATCCGTAATTATAGCGGAAAGAATGCCTTCTCTCGGGGAAGATATAAACGGCAAAAACTTTATTTTAGTCAAGGATAGCATAGAGGCTATGGGTAAAATGGCCGGAAAGATAAGAAGGTCTTTCGGTATCCCCTTGATATGTGTTACAGGCACTAACGGAAAAACAACGGTAAAGGATCTTACCGCTTGCGCGCTTTCTCCGGATTATAAGGTCCTGAAAAGCAGGGATTCTTACAATAATGTTTTTGGGGTTTCACTGACGCTTTTTGAAATGAACGGATCCCATCAGGCGGCGGTTCTGGAGGCAGGGACGAATAGCCCCGGTGAAATAGCTTATCTCGGAGAGATATGCGCCCCGGATATCGTGATAATAACCAATATAGGACGAGGGCATTTGCAGGCTTTGGGGAATAAAAAAGGTGTCCTGGCGGAGAAGAGCAGCATGATCGGGAAGCTTTCCCCTAAAGGCCTGGCGATAATCAACGGGGATGACAAAATGCTTTCGGGGCTGAAGGTGCCGGGCGGCAGGATATTGTATTACGGCTGCGGGAATAATTGCGACATAAGGATAGGCGGGATCGAGGCCGTCTCAACGGGAATGAAGTTCTTTGTAGACGGAGAAAAATATTTTCTGCCTTATACCGGCCGGCACAATGTGCATAACGCCGCGGCGGCTATAGCTGCCGCCAGGTCAATGGGGGTCGGGACAGAGAACATAAGGCAAAGTATGGAGAAGGCCAGTCAGCCCGGTATGAGGCTTGAAAAGATATCATACCGGGGGATCACCTTTCTTAATGACGCATACAATGCCAATCCTGAGTCTTTTACCGCGGCGGTCGGCGCCCTTGCCGCGATGCCTTCTCGAGGTGAAAAATGGGTGGTTGCCGGGGATATGGGGGAGCTTGGCGGCGCGGCGCGAGAGCTGCACAGGGATCTCGGGCGAAAGATAGCTAAAATAAAACCGGACTTTCTTATTACTATCGGAGAACTTGCACGGGAGATTTTGGCAGAGGCAAGGGTTTGCGGCATGGAAGAAAAAAGAACTTACGAAGCTTTTTCTCATGGAGAGGCGGCCTCAAAGATAAGGGAAAAAGCGCCTATCGGGTCTACAGTGCTTGTGAAGGGGTCTCGCGTTATGAAAATGGAGGAAGTAATACGATGTTTTACTATTTGATATACCCGCTGAAAGATCTGTGGTTCGGGTTTAATGTGTTCAGATACATAACCTTCAGGTCAGGTATGGCCGCTGTGACGTCTTTTCTTTTTTGTGTTCTGGTGATGCCCGCATTTGTTAAATGTATGAAATTTCTTAAGGCTGGCCAGTATATACGCACCGAGCATGTGGGAGAGATATACGATCTTCATAAGGGCAAACAGGGGATACCTACCATGGGCGGGCTTGTGATCCTCGCCTCGGTAATCGTTTCAACGGTCTTGTGGGGCCGTCCGGATAATGATCTTGTGATAATGTCCCTGGGGGGCATGGCATGGCTCGGAATGGTCGGTATAGTCGATGATATGTTAAAAATACGCAATAAGAGTTCATGCGGGCTCAGAGGACGATACAAGCTACTGGCTCAGGTTTTTCTCGCGCTTATAGTTGGAATATTCGTAATTAGCTCGAAAGGCCTGGGTTCGGAACTTTATTTGCCTTTTTTAAAAAATGCCGTTATTAATCTAGGCTCTCTCTACATTCTATTTATACTTTTCGTTATAGTGGGAACGTCCAACGCCGTGAACCTTACCGACGGCCTTGACGGTTTGGCCACCGGGTGTGTTATTTTTGTAGCTTTAACATATTCGGTGATGTGTTATGTTGCGGGACGGGCGGATATCAGCGGTTATCTGCATCTGCTCTATATTCCCGGGGCGGGAGAGCTTACCGTATTCTGTGCGGCTCTGGCCGGGGCGAGCCTGGGATTTTTGTGGCACAACGGCCATCCCGCGACTGTTTTTATGGGAGATACCGGGTCTCTTTCGCTCGGAGGAGCAATTGCCATAGTAAGTGTTCTGATAAAAAAGGAGATCTTGCTTGTCCTTGTCGGAGGTGTTCTTGTTATGGAAACGATGTCAGTTATTATGCAGGTTGCTTCCTTCAGGATCCGCGGTAAGCGTATCTTCCTGATGTCTCCGCTTCATCATCATTTTGAAAAGAAAGGATGGCATGAGTCAAAGATAACGGTAAGGTTCTGGATAATAGCCGCTATATTGTCTCTTCTGGGGTTGATGGCCCTGAAAGTAAGGTGATCGCGTCAGTCAGGCGAAAACCCGCTCTTATGTGTTTGAAAATATGACAATAGCAAGCGGCGATCGCGGCGTTTTCCTGTCCGGGATCCCGGACAGGTTTGGATGGTGTAAAAAATATGGATGTGAAAGGAAAAAAAATACTGGTCGTGGGGCTTGGGGCAAGCGGTATGGCTTCGGCGATCCTACTCAAGAAGCGAGGCGCGGATGTCTCGGTTACGGAATCCTTGTTTTCTGACGAGCTGAAGAAAAAGAAAGATCTTCTCCTTGAAAAAGGAGTGGCGGTAGAGATAGGATCCCATACTGAATCTTTTTGCAGTGATCATGAGATTGTGGTTGTAAGCCCCGGGGTGGATAAGGGTGATATCTCCCGCCTGGGATATGACGCAAGCAAGGTTCCGGTTATAGGAGAGATCGAGTTGGGGTACCTTTTCTGTCCAGCCCCCGTAGTCGCCATAACCGGAACCAACGGAAAAACCACGGTCACGTCGCTTACCGGTGAGATATTCGCCCTCGCGGGCAGGCATACGGTTGTTTGCGGGAACATAGGAGATACTTTTTCGGGGGCGATAGAGGGAATTACAGAAAGAAGTTCGGTCGTCCTCGAGGTTAGTTCGTTCCAGCTTGAGACGATAAGCACTTTCAGGCCAGATCTCGCCGTTCTTCTCAACATAACGGACGACCACTATGAGCGCCACGGCGGATATGAAAACTACAGATCACAGAAACTCAGGATATTCGCAAATCAGAGAGAAACTGACCTGGCTCTTCTTCACAGCGACTTCTTAGCGGATCCTGCTTTGGCTGATCTAAAAAGCCGTGTGGTTTTTTACGGTGGAAAAAAGTCACGGTACAGGGCGGAAGACGACAGGGTAATTCTGTCCTCAGAAGGCGTGGAAACGGTCATAATAAAAGAGGATGAGACGGTGATAAAAGGCAGGCATAACATGGAGAACATTGCCTGTTGCTGCCAGATAGCAGAGATCGAAGGCATAGACCTCGAGGTCGCTGTGAAGGCGATAAAGAATTTCAAGGGTTTAGATCACAGGTTCCAGGAAATAGGGAAGTTTAAGGGGGTAACCTTTATTGACGACTCAAAAGCGACAAATGTCGATGCCACAAAACGCGCGCTCGCTTCTCTCAAGTCGCGGGTAGCGCTGATAGCCGGAGGAAGAGATAAGCTTGGCGATTACGGGGCATTGACAGAGCTCGTAAGGGAAAAGGTAAGTGTTATCGCTGTTATAGGAGAGGCCCGGGAGAAGATAAAAAGGACATTTTCGGGATCAGCGGAGATCTATGAGGCTGAAAGCATGGAAGATGCCGTGCGGAAATGCGTGAGTTGCGCAAAAGCCGGAGAATCGATCATGCTTTCTCCCATGTGCTCCAGTTTTGACATGTTCGAAAGTTACTCTCACAGGGGCATGGTGTTCCGTGAGGCGGTTAAAAAGGCCATATCCTCGAACGGAAAAGAACGCCATGAAAAATGACGCTAAAATGATATTACTTTTGGCTTCCTTGCTTATTATGGCGGGCGTCGTGATAATATATTCTTCGAGTTCGGTGTTCGCTTACCAGCGTTACGGTGATAGTATGTATTTCATTAAACGGCACCTTATTTTTCTCTGCCTTGGCTTCGCCGCGGCGGTGCTTGTCTGGAGGGTACCGTATAGGGCGTACGCGGACAATTCA